>JBIKJX010000063.1:0-8467 GCA_044360785.1 Limnohabitans sp. | reverse complement strand
AGTTGTTTGTAACGAACTGTTCACAACCAATTGATTCAACCGATTGGTCTCAAGACCACCAAAGTTTTTCAAATATTCTGGCGCTTTCACACCTGCCGCCCATACCACTAACTCTGACGCGATCAATTGACCGTCGGCCAATCGAATGCCTTTGGGCGTCACTTCCATCACTTTGGATTTGGTGTGGACGTGAACACCAAGTCGAGTGAGCAAATTTTCTGTGGCATTAGAAAGTCTTGGGTTCAGTGCAGGCAATATTCTGTCAGCCGCTTCAATTAAACTAATTTTTAAATCTTTGTCAGCATCGATGCCATCCAAACCAAAAGCAACAACCTCGCGAGTCGTTCTGTGCAGTTCAGCTGCAAGCTCGACACCCGTAGCACCCGCGCCAATGATGGCAACATGAAGTTGGCTTTGATCAATCTGGTCTGACTGATGGTGCGCACGAATGCAAGCATTGACCATTTTTGAATGGAATAGCTTGGCATCCGTTTGATTTTCAAGCTTAAGTGCAAAATCCTTGACACCCGTCGTTCCGAAATCATTGCTCAGACTACCGATACAAATGACCAAGGTGTCATAGTTGACTTTTTGGACCGGCGTTACTGGCGTTTGGTCCACATCTAAATAGGGGGCCAAATCAATGGTCTTGCTGGCACGGTCCAAGCCCCTGAGTTCACCAATTCGAAATACAAAATGATTCCAATGCGCGTGAGCCATGTAATCAACTTCATGGTCACCAAAGTCCATACTGCCTGAAGCAATTTCGTGCAACTTTGGCTTCCAAATATGAGTACGGTTTTTATCGACCAATGTCACGCTGACATTTTCGTTTCTGCGATAAGCTTTCCCAAGACGTGTTGCAAGCTCAAGTCCGCCAGCACCGCCTCCAACAATAACAATTTTATGCATACAGTATTGGCAGGCGCGCTACCCATGGTTGATTTGATGAAATGTAAAACTCATCAAATGTGATTACGAGACCCTTTTGTACTACGGATCAAACAAATGAGCCCAACACAAGTAAAAAAATCTCCCATAACCATACAAGTGTTAAGTAAATATGAAATTTACACTTTTGACAATTTTTCTGACTTCCAAAGTTGACAGTTTTTATGCATGAACGTCTCTTAATTAAGGGTGAAAAATTTATTGATTTACTTTGTATAACAAAGATCCTTTTACAATTGAATTTGTAAATAAAATCATTCATTCAGTATGAAAATCATCCTTGGTATTGCACTGATGGCTGCATCAATCTTTGCCAGTGCAGCAGATAACAATTCAAAACCGACAGTATCAGGGACCAAACCCACCCTGACAGTGAATGTCATTGCGCCAAAGCAAATTGACATCAACCAACAAGTGACGGCCAACGGTTCAATTGCAGCCTGGCAAGAAGCCGTTGTGGGGTCAGAAGCCAATGGCCTTATTATCAGTGAAATACGTATCAATGTAGGCCAGCGTGTCCGTCGAGGCGAAGTCATCGCAGTCTTGAAGTCAGACACTTTACAAGCTGAATTGGCACAAGCCGAGGGCACTTTGGCAGAGGCTCTTGCCAGTGCTTTAGAGGCTCGCTCTCAAACCGATCGCGCTAAATCTTTACAAAAACAGGGATTTTTCAGCGATGCGCAGTTAAGTCAAACACTGGCTGCAGATGCCGTTGCACAAGCACGTGTTCAATCCGCTCGCGCGTTGGTCCAATTGCAATCCATTCGTCTTTCCCAAACTCAGGTGAGGTCGCCCGACGATGGTGTCATCTCGGCTAGACAGGCAAGCGTGGGCAGTGTTGTCAATGCAGGTACTGAATTATTCAGATTGATCAGGCAAGGTCGCCTTGAATGGCGAGCAGAAATCTCTGCAACAGACATTGGCCGCATCAAAATCGGTGCACCCGTGAAAGTAACTGCCGCCAGTGGACAAGTATTGCAAGGCAGGGTTCGCACAATCGCGCCTGCCATGGACGCACAAACGCGAAATGCTTTGGCCTATGTCGATTTACCCGAGCAAGTGGGTTCCGCCAGAGCGGGTATGTATGCCAAGGGCGACATATTGTTGGGACAAAACAAGGCCATGGCCGTGCCTCAAACCGCTGTTGTCGTGCGAGATGGTTTCAGTTATGTTTACACGGTTGGCAGTGACAACAAAGTCACTCAAATCAAAGTTCAAACAGGTCGTTTAAGCGGTGACCAACAGGAAATACTCGTGGGTCTCAAACCAGATGCACGGGTGGTTGTGAGCGGTGGCGCTTTCCTTAACTCTGGCGATACCGTTCGCATCGTCAATTCCACAGCCACAAACCCATAAAAGGCGTCAGTCATGCTCAACGTCTCTTCGTGGTCAATTCGAAATCCCATTCCTGCCGTCATGCTGTTTGTCTTGCTGACGGTTGCAGGCATGATTGCCTTTGGATCCATGAAGATTCAAAGCTTCCCAGACCTTGATCTGCCCACCATCACTGTAAACGCCAGCCTGCCTGGTGCAGCACCCACTCAGTTGGAAACAGACGTTGCTCGCAAGCTCGAAAACGCTCTGGCACCTCTGCAAGGCTTAAAACACATCACAACCAAGGTGCAAGATGGATCGGTGATGATCACCGCCGAGTTTCGATTAGAAAAACCTGTGCAAGAAGCCGTGGACGATGTTCGATCAGCAGTCCAAAGTGTCAGGGCCGACCTGCCAAGTGAATTACGAGATCCAATTGTTCAAAAATTAAATCTGGCAGGTACACCCGTCTTGGCATACACCGTTCGTTCAAGTCGGATGGATGACGAAGCATTGTCTTGGCTGGTAGACAAAGAAATCACTAGAAAACTGTTGTCCTTAAGAGGTGTCGGCGCAGTCAATCGTGTGGGCGGTGTCACGCGTGAAGTTCACATTGACTTAGATGTAACTCGCATGCAGTCCTTGGGAATGACCGCAGCCGAAGTATCAAGACAACTCAAACAAACTCAGCAAGAGGGTTCTGGCGGCCGCATGGAATTGGGCTCAGGTGAGCAATCAGTTAGAACTCTGGCCACCGTTAAAACAGCACAGGAAGTGGGCCAAATCGAAATTGCAACATCTCGTGGCACAACTGTCCGTTTAGACCAAATTGCCACCGTGAGCGACACCTTGGCAAAACCGCGTTCTGCCGCTAGCCTGAACGGTATCCCAGTGGTGGGTTTTGAGGTGGTGCGAAGCAAAGGCGAAAGCGAAGTTGCCGTGGGCCGTTTGGTACGCCAAGCCTTAGATGATTTTCGAATTCAAAATCCAGACATCGAAATTACGGAGTCATTTGATTTCGTAACGCCCGCCGAACAAGACTATTCCAGTTCACTCATTCTTTTGTACGAAGGTGCAATTTTGGCGGTCTTGGTGGTGTGGGTGTTTCTACGTGATTTACGAGCCACTTTTGTCTCCGCTGTTGCTTTGCCTTTGTCGGTGATTCCTGCATTCATTGGCATGGCCTACTTAGGTTTCTCGATCAATGTCGTGACCCTTCTGGCTTTGTCTTTGGTCATTGGTGTGTTGGTCGACGATGCCATTGTGGAAGTGGAAAACATTGTGCGTCACCTGCGCATGGGCAAAACACCTTACCAAGCGGCCATGGAGGCGGCAGACGAAATAGGCTTGGCCGTGATCGCCACAACGTTCACATTGATTGCCGTATTTTTGCCAACAGCCTTCATGTCTGGCATTCCCGGTAAATTTTTTAAACAATTTGGGTGGACAGCTTCTCTTGCTGTTTTCGCCTCTTTGGTGGTGGCCAGGGTACTTACACCCATGATGGCGGCTTACCTGCTCAAACCAATTGTCACGAAAGAAAAAGAACCCGGATGGATGGTTAAGTACATGGTTTGGGTGGCTTGGTGTATGAAACACCGCGTCTTAACCATGGTCATGGCCACTTTGTTTTTCATCGGCTCGATCATGTTGGTTCCGCTGTTGCCACAAGGTTTCATACCACCAGACGACAATTCACAAACGCAGGTGTATTTGGAATTACCGCCTGGCGCCACACTTGAACAAACTCAGGCCAGTGCTGAGCATGCGCGCAAACTTCTATCTGCCGTGAAAGAGGTCGAAAGTGTCTACACCACCATTGGCGGTGGCAGTGCAGGCTCTGACCCGTTTTCTAGCAGTGGCGCGGCAGAGTTACGCAAAGCCACCTTGACGATTCAGCTGACTGAGCGTGGCAAACGACCGGTCAAACAGGCAATTGAAAACGACATCCGTCACGCATTGCAACAGTTGCCAGGCGTACGCACCAAGGTAGGCTTGGGTGGTTCTGGCGAAAAATACATTTTGGTTTTGACGGGTGAAGACCCTCAGGCCTTGCAAACAGCGGCCACTGCCGTAGAAAATGATCTAAGAACTATCAATGGCTTGGGCTCGATTGCATCTACTGCCAGTCTCGTGAGACCTGAAATATCGGTCCGCCCCGACTTTGCAAAGGCTGCCGATTTAGGCGTGACCAGTGCGGTAATCAGTGACACTCTCAGAGTGGCAACGCTAGGCGATTACGATGCGTCTTTGCCCAAGCTCAACCTGTCACAACGGCAAGTGCCGATTGTGGTCAAGCTGGAAGACGATGCGAGAAAAGATCTCAGCGTACTCCAAGGTTTGAATGTGCCAAGCACTCGAGGTCCCATCATGCTTGGCCAGATTGCCACCATCGAAATGGCCAGCGGACCGGCCGTCATCGACCGTTACGACCGACAGCGCAATGTCAATTTTGAAATTGAACTCTCGGGCATGCCGCTTGGAGAAGTCACTCAAGCAGTTCAAAAACTACCCTCTTTGCAGAGTTTGCCACCGGGTGTCGCGGTGGTTGAGGTGGGCGATGCCGAAGTAATGAATGAACTTTTTGCCAGCTTTGGCCTGGCAATGACAATTGGCGTTCTGTGTATCTATATCGTTCTGGTGCTTCTTTTCAAAGGGTTTTTGCATCCCGTCACCATCTTGGCAGCACTGCCACTTTCGCTAGGTGGCGCATTTGTAGGCTTGCTCATTGCACAGAAAAGTTTTTCGATGCCCTCCCTCATCGGCCTGATCATGTTGATGGGCATCGCCACCAAAAACTCAATTTTGCTTGTGGAATATGCCATTGAAGCGAGGCGTGGCAAACCTGCTGAAGGCGATCGACCTGCGATTCCAGGCATGAGCCGATTGGATGCAATTTTGGATGCCTGTCACAAAAGAGCTCGTCCCATTGTGATGACGACCATCGCCATGGGTGCTGGTATGTTGCCCATCGCCGTGGGCTGGGGAACTGCAGACACCAGCTTCCGTGCGCCTATGGCCATTGCAGTCATTGGCGGCTTGATCACAAGTACATTTTTGAGCTTGCTGGTTATTCCGGTAGTCTTCACCTACCTCGATGATCTTGGCTTATGGGCGAAGCGGGTGTACGCTAGAATTTTTGTGCGCTAGGGCTCAGGCAATTCAATTCAGCTTCCAACGACAGAACCAGTTCTTACCCGTGAAAGATGATCAATCAATCGATCGCGCCAAATCTTGTACCCCTCGTCGTTTGGGTGCAAACCATCCGTGTAGAACTTGGCAATTTGATGTCCGCTAGAGTCGGTAAAGGACGGGTATAAGTTTAAATATGTGGTGAATTTGGAAAATTCACCCGTCCTAGCTAGCAATTCAAGTCGTTGATTGACCACCAATACCAGTTGTTTATTTTTATCAACGTCGTTGGTTGGCAAAAGCGATTGCAATACGATACGAGCAGCTGGTTTACGTGCGTGCAAGGCCTTTAAATTGGCCACAACACCCTGATAAATACTCTCTGCAACCGGTTGCTCAGCTGCCCAACTGTTGTTGATGCCCAGCATGACAATGATGAACTCTGGATTGAGCTCAGGCGTGTCTAACTGGCCAAGGCCACCTTGCGATTTTGGCAAGATTCGAAAAAGAATGTGTTCTAAGCGGTCGCCTGAAATACCCATGTTGAAGGCGAAATTCTCAGTCCCTGGTGTTGCAAAGCTCTGATCCCAAATCTTTCGACCATACTTTTGTCCAGCAACCCAAGGGTTGTCGTCTAACAACCAAAAATCAGTAATTGAGTCTCCGACAAACAGCAATTTCACAGCCTTTAAGTCTTGAGATTGCGTGATATAAGAATTTATATCTGCTTGTCGCTTTTGCCAATGTTCCACCCGAACAGCCGGCTTGCTAGACATAAAATTTTGAGCTGTGGCATTTCCAAAATGCAATAAAAACATGCACAAAGAAAGTTGAATGGAAATAGATAATTTCATCACTTATCAATAGGTGAGCATTTATTTTTTTGTATTGTGCAAAGCTTTGTAGGGATACACCTGAATCGCTTCCAAAGAGTACCCAGATACACCCGAAGCTGTTTTGGTTCTAGCGTCCTTAAGCTCGCCTTCTACCCAAATCACATCCATTGATTCCAAAGTTTTTGAAAGATTGAGCTGAGGATGAGGCGTGACTAAAACAATTTGATTGGCAGGCGGTGGTGGCGTGTGGATACAAGCACCAAAATAGGGAACCAATAAAAATTCACGTTGTCCGTTGCGCACGGCATCCAGCGGCACCACAAAGCCTGGCATGCGAATTTTTTGGTTGACGTATTTGGTAGAAATGGGTGCCTCGTCTAATTTCTTGCGCATGCTGGCCATCAATTTTTCGGCTTCTTCTGAACCGTCTTTTAAAAATGACATGCGACCATAACTGGCCATGTCTTTTTTCATTTGCTGATACCACTCTTCGTTCAGCAAATCGTCCCAAGTGATTTTTTGATAGCCAGGCGTTTGCGCAAAGACTGATACAGCAAGCAGTAATAGAAAAACCGTCACACACAGTTTGAAAAGGCTCAATCTAAAAAAGTTAATTTGCATGAGACTGAATGAATGCTTTTAGTTTGGGGGGTTGAGACCGTCTGTCAATGACATGCGGTAGGCACGCCAAGCCGGCAACAAACTGCTGAACAATGCACACACCAATAATAGCCCGATACTGACCCAAGCTTCATATACTGGCCAGCCATTTCGGGTTTGAATGCCATAGCCTTGCAACAGGAAATCTTGCAACAGAAAAATTAAAGCCTGAGTGCCCAGTACACCTGCGGCAATGGCCACCATACACACCAAAAACGATTCCAGGGTGACAAGCACAAAAATCAAAGCTGGCCCCGCACCCAAAGCGCGATAGATGGCCAGTTCTTTGCGACGCGCAGACAAACCAACCAACAAAACCGATACAACACCCAACAAGGAACAAACAGCAACCAATACGCCCAACAAGATAAGGGCATTTTCCACCACTTTCACAATTTGCCACAACTCATCAAGTGCAACACCCGGTAAAACGGCCATGAGAGGAACCGAGGCCACTGTGGGCTTCATACTTTCGATGGCTTTGCGAACTGAGAAGACACTGGTCCTATTTTGAAGCCCAACCCACACCGCTGTTAATTCATTGGGCTGAAGTTCTTCCACGCTGGGCAGGTTTGGCTTTAAATCAGATTTAGCGTCGAATGCAGAAGGTCGCAAGCCAAACCCCCAACCCACATGAAGGGCTTCAAACGCCTCTAAACTGATTAATACCGATCGGTCTAAAGGTGTACCTGTGGGCTTCAAAATGCCGACCAACTTAAAAGGGTGATCTGTATGTGTGGTCTCCGCAATGGCTTGATAACCATGCGTCAAAGCAAACTCGTCGTTCAGTTTTAATTTTTTAGTTTGTGCAACCTCTGCGCCAACGACCACTTGCAACAAAGAAGATGAATCAGTTTGAGGGACTCCAAACGATTGACCCGCTTGAAATATCAAAGGCTTGCCAGACGAGCGGTAATGTTTGAAAAAATCTACCGACGTACCCATGACAGGAAAGCCATCATATGAATCACCTAACTGAATTGGGATGGTCCAAGCCACAGCATCCATCTGATGGATACGCTGGTAATCAGCATAGGGAATGTTTTGGGTGGGCGTGCCCAATTGAAAAACGCTGTACAAAAGCAAGTCAGTTTGACTGCCCCTGGGCCCTACCACCAGATCAACTCCACTGAGTGCGTTGGAAAAACTGTGCTTGGCATCCACACGAACTTGTTGTACGCCCAACAAAACCATGACCGACAGGCACACAGACAGCCCCACCAAACTGAGCGAATATTTTCTGGACCATGCACTTTTGAAAACCAAGCTAAGCCAAAACATCTTTGGACTCCGTGCGTGGCATTAAAAACTGCTGATCAAATTGATTGGCAATGCGCATGTCATGACTGACTGTGACGACGCTTGAATTCTGAGCTTTGGCAGTTGTTAGCAACAAATTTAAAAAATCAACCTTGTTGGCTTCATCCAGTGCAGATGTCGGTTCGTCCGCAACAATTAAGTCGGGACAACCCAGCAATGCCCTGGCAGCAGCCACTCTTTGTTGCTCGCCAACGGACAAAAGATGGGCTTGTCGCTGCCTTAAGCTGCGTGACAAATGGAGTGCATCACACAAA
>JBIKJX010000062.1:0-8556 GCA_044360785.1 Limnohabitans sp. | reverse complement strand
GTAACAACCAGTTAAATCTAATCTATGTCAAATCACAGTCATTCTCACGTCGAAAATACACCCACCAAATGGAAGCACGAAGGTGTCAGGGTGGTCCCTGGTAACCAACTGGATGGCAATGTGCCCTCTACGCCAGGCATGGACAGAAAGGCGGCCATCAACTTTGCCAGGGTGGGTGCAGAAAAATTATGGGCTGGTACCGTCACCATCCATGCCAACGCCAAAACAGGCGCACACCATCACGGCCCCTTAGAAAGTGTGATTTATGTCATCAAGGGCCGCGCCAGAATGCGCTGGGGTGATCACCTTGAGTTCACAGCCGAGGCCGGCCCTGGCGATTTCATCTATGTGCCGCCCTATGTACCGCATCAAGAAATCAATGCCAGCGCCACCGAAGCATTGGAATGCGTACTCTGCCGAAGTGATGGCCAAGCCGTGGCCGTCAACTTAGACATTGAACCGGTCGAAAAGCCAGAACAGGTTCTATGGGTGGATCCCACACACCCCCAGGGGGGCGTGTAGGGTTGAATCAATCCAGTTTGGCGCCAGAATCTTTGACAATTTTGGCCCAGCGCACCAGGTCGGACTTCACAATTTGGGCCAATTGATCGCCCGTGCCCTTGAATGCTTCGCAGCCCAGCGTGGCCAAGCGATCCTGCACATCCTTTGAATCGAGGGCTTTGGCAACATCATTTTGAATTTGAAGGGTGATGTTTTTGGGGGTTCCAGCAGGCGCAAACATGCCGTACCAAGGGGTGGCCCCAAAGCCCGGCACAGTTTCTCCAATGGAGGGCGCATCGGGCAATGCAGCCAAACGCTTTTCGTTGACCACACCCAAAACCTTCAATTTGCCAGCACGAATAAAGGCAATGGATGAAGGCATGCTCTGAACAGACAGGGGGACTTGCCCGCCCACCACATCGGTGGCTGCTGCGGCCGCACCCTTGTAGGGAATGTGCAGGAGTTGAATGTCCGTGGCTTTTTGCAGCATCTCACCAATTAAGTGGTTCAAGGTGCCGTTGCCTGCTGACGCGATGGACAGTGTGCCTGGCTTGGCTTTGGCCAAAGCGATGAGCTCAGACACATTGTTGGCCGGCAAACTGGGGTTGGCCACCAACACATACCCAGCCTTGGCCAATGGCGCCACAGGCTCAAAATCTTTGACTGAATCAAAGCCCGTTTTGGCATACAAAAATGGGTTAATGACTTGGGCGCTGTCTGCATTCACAAGCAAGGTATAGCCATCGTTTTTGGCCTTGGCAGCAAAGGCTGTGCCCACATTGCCACCAGCCCCGGGCCGGTTTTCAACCACCACAGGCTGACCCCATTGGTCTGAAAGTTTTTGGGCTACCACCCGCGCAATGGCATCATTGGCGCCACCTGCCGCTTGAGGCACGACCAAGGTGACCTGTCTTGAAGGAAATTTTTCTTGCGCATGCGCCCATCCGGCAAAGGAGAGCAAGATGGCCAATGAACTGCTGATAAGTCGTTTGGTATGAAATGCCATGGGTCTGATCTAGTTAAGGAAGAAAGTGATTCAGGTCATCTGCGCATTTTTGCGCAATACGAACAACCAAGGCATTCATTGTTGCTTCAACTTAGGCTTTCACCAAGTCGGGTTTGCCATAATCAAGCCATGAATGAAAACAAAACCAATGGCCCCCGCCTCACCAGCCTGTCGCATGGCGGCGGATGCGGCTGCAAGATCGCGCCCGGCGTTCTGAGAGAAATCCTTCGCTCAACCACCGCCATGCCCCTGCCGCCGGAATTGCTGGTCGGCATTGAAACTGCTGACGATGCCGCCGTTTACAAATTAAATGATTCTCAGGCTTTGGTCGCCACCACCGATTTCTTCATGCCCATTGTGGACGACCCCTTTGAGTTTGGTCGGATCGCTGCCACCAATGCCATTTCAGACGTCTACGCTATGGGCGCGCAACCCATCATGGCTTTGGCATTGGTGGGCATGCCCGTCAATGTGCTGCCCTTGAGTGTCATTGGCCAAATATTGGACGGTGGACAAAGCGTTTGCCGCGCTGCCGGCATACCCATCGCTGGCGGTCATACCATCGACTCGGTTGAACCCATTTACGGTCTGGTGGCCTTGGGATTGGCCCACCCTGACCACATCAAACGCAATGCAGACGCCCAAGTGGGCGATGTTTTGATTTTGGGCAAACCGATTGGGGTTGGCATTTTGTCAGCAGCACTCAAAAAGGAAATGTTGCCTGACGAAGGTTATCAAGCCATGATTCGCAATACCACCCAGTTGAACACGGCAGGTCCTGACTTGGCCAAACTCAAGGGCGTGCACGCCCTCACCGACATCACCGGCTTTGGTTTAGCAGGTCACTTGCTTGAGATGGCTCGCGGCGCCAAATGCACGGTCCGCTTGAATTGGCCACAGGTACCGCTTCTGCCAGGGGTCAAGCAGTTAGCGCTACAAGGTTGCGTCACTGGTGCCTCAGGCCGAAACTGGCAAGGTTATGGCAATGAGGTTTCTATTCCCAGCCATTTTGCAGGGGTCGATCAAAACCTTCTGACAGACCCCCAAACCAGCGGCGGTCTGTTGGTTGCTTGCGACCCAAATTCCGCGGATGAGGTGTTGGCCATTTTCAAGCAACACGGCTTTGACCATGCGGCTGTTGTGGGCCATGTCGAGTCGCAACAATTGCATGGACTGGTGGTCGACGACAAGGCACCATCATGAGTGTCAATCCTGTCAGTGCACAAGATGCCATCGAGCGCATGCGCCTGCCACTTGGAACACCAGGCGCTTACAGCACCATCATTGATGCGCGAACGGAAGATGAGTATGCACTAGACCATTTGCCAGGCGCACAAAATTGGCCATCCCTGAACAATGCAGAACGCATTGTGATTGGTACTCTGTACAAACAAGTTGGCCCCTTTGAAGCCAAGAAAAAAGGGGCGGCCTTGGTAGCCGCCAACATCGCAAAGCACATTGAAAACCATGTCATTGATTTACCCAAAGATTGGCAGCCCTTGGTTTATTGCTGGCGCGGTGGCAAACGCAGCGGCTCGCTGGCCCTCATCTTGGGGCAAATTGGTTTCAGAGTGACCCTCATTGAGGGCGGCTATAAAGCTTTTAGAAGTGCCATGGTTGCGGCCATGCCAGCCCTGGTTGCACGCATTTCCTGGCGCGTCGTTTGCGGCCCAACGGGTTCTGGAAAAACCAGACTGTTGCATTGCCTGAGAGAGCAAGGCGCACAAGTGTTAGACCTTGAAGGACTGGCCAATCACCGCAGCTCTGTACTGGGCATCATTCCTGGTGAGTCTCAGCCAAGTCAAAAACATTTCGACACTTTACTTTGGGATGCCCTCAGAAAGATCGATACAAGCAAGCCCGTGTATGTGGAGTCTGAAAGTCGAAAAGTGGGCAACTTGGCAGTCCCCGAATCCTTGATTTTGGCCATGCGGGCTAGCCCCTGCTATTCGCTTGAGCTGATCGCTGAAGAGCGCGTCAAATTGCTGCTTGAAGATTACGATTTTTTTGTCAAAGATCCCTTATTTTTTTGCAAACGTCTTGACGCCTTGATCACGATTCGCGGCAAACAAATTGTTGAAGATTGGCAAGCGAAAATTGCAGCAGGTCAGATTGAAGACGTCGTTCGTGATTTACTCAAACTTCACTACGACCCGACTTATTTCGCATCCATGCAGCGCAATTTTTCGCAAATACAAAATGCCACTGTATTGAGTGCCGACAACCGCTCACATGCAAGTTTGAGTGCAGTTGCCAAGGCTGTCATTGAAACTTAAAACAAGCACTGAGATACTTCAAAAAATTTGATTGATTTTATTTTTTGGCGTCGATATCAACGTGGCTTGCAGGTTTTAGTTGACACAAATAATTAAATATTTCAGTCAACAACTGTGTCTCCCATGCCGTTGAATGATCACTCCCGATCGGTGGAGTTTTCAAACAACATGAAGGAAACATCATGACTAAACTTCTCGCTACCTTGATCATCGGCGCATTCTCAGCCGCAGCATTTGCAAGCACTCCTGCGGCAAGCGCAACACCTGCTGCGACGCCAGCAAAAGCAGAAGCGAAGACTGAAGTCAAAGCTGAAGTGAAGGCAGACGCAAAAGCAGAAGGCAAAAAAGAAGCCAAGAAATCAGAAAAGGCTGTTAAAGAAACAAGCACCAAATACGTGCCTGCCAAAGAAACACCCAAGGACACCATGAAAAAATAATTCATGGCGATAGCAGCCAGCGTTTCACACCCGTGAAGCGCTGGCTTTTTCATTGAAAGCAGCACTTTCAATGATCGACTAAGATCATGCTTTCGAACTGTCAGTAAAGCACGATCTCTATGGCTTTTTTCCCGAGCATGAATCACCGAGGTGTTTGGATCACCACCCTCATGGCGGCGTCCATTCTCATGATCACCATGGGCACTCGCCAATCGATGGGTCTGTACATGGGGCCCATCAACACCGACACTGGCTTGGGCATTGTGACCATCAGTTTGGCCATGGCAGTCGGCCAATTTGTTTGGGGCGCTATTCAACCCATCGCAGGCGCTTTTGCTGACAAATACGGTCCTCGACCCGTTCTGCTTGTGGGTATCGTTACGCTGGTCATTGGTACCGCGCTGACACCCTTTGTCAGTAGCAGCCTAGGACTGATTCTCACCATGGGCGTTCTCACAGCCATGGGCGCTGGTACTTGCAGCTTTTCTGTTTTATTGAGTGCCGCGGCGCAACGCATGCCCGCTGAGTCGCGAGGCGTTTCGTCGGGCATCATCAATGCGGGTGGCTCATTTGGTCAATTTGTGTTTGCGCCCATCATTCAAAAGCTGATCCAAGGCTTTGGCTGGATGGGCACCATGTGGTCCATGGCCGTTGTGACCCTATTGGCCATACCGTTGCTCAACAAACTGACCAGTGACACTCATGCCCCCGTCAAAACACCCGACCCCGAGGGCGGGCTTAAAAAAGCAGTGGCCGATGCCATCAAAAATCCGAGTTACTTGTTGCTCCACCTCGGTTTTTTCACCTGCGGTTTTCACATTGCATTTTTAGTGACCCACTTACCCACTGAAGTGGGTTTGTGCGGCCTATCGCCAACCGTTGCCAGTTGGTCTTTGGCCATCATTGGCTTGGCCAATATTTTGGGCAGTTTGTATGCCGGCTCATGTGTCAATGTCTACCGCAGCAAATACATTCTGGCGGCCATGTATGGCTCTCGCGCCGTCTTAATCGCCTTGTATTTGGTCGCACCCAAAACCGAATGGACTTTTTACGCATTTGCGGTGGGTCTTGGCTTTACATGGCTGGCCACTGTTTCGCCTACAGCGGCCATTGTTGGTAAATTATTTGGCATTCGATACTTAGCCACTTTGTTTGGCCTGACCCTGTTGTCACACCAAGTAGGCGGCTTTTTGGGAGCCTACTTAGGTGGCTTGGCCCTCAGTTTTAACGGTGACTACCAATGGATGTGGTGGGCAGACATTGCCTTGTCAGCCATGGCCGCCTTGATCAACTTACCCATCAAAGAAGCGCCCATTGTGAAACCACAAATGGCCTGAATCTAATTTTTATTTTGTCTGGAGCCTTTCTATGAAATCTATGCGTACTTTGCGCCAACTGTTTGCAGCAGCGTCCATTTTGGGATTGGCCAGCGTGGCCGTACAGGCACAAAACTTTCCAAGCAAACCTATCCAAGTGGTGGTTCCTGTCGCCGCAGGCGGTGGCACCGATTTGTTGGCACGCAACCTCAGCCAACGCGTCAGTGAAATTTTGGGCCAGCCCTTGGTGGTCGAAAACAAACTGGGCGCTGGCGGCAACATCGGCGTTGAATATGTCATGAAGTCAAAGGCCGATGGCCACACACTTCTCATCAGCCCAGCCACCATTGCCACCAACGTCGCGGTTTATAAAAAAATTCCCTACGATTTAGTGAAAGACCTGCAAGCCATTACCCTCATCGGGCAAACTGGCGTGGTCCTGGTGGTTCACCCTTCAGTCAAGGCCAACAATCTCAAAGAATTCATTGAGCTCATGAAGTCTAAAAATGGCGACATGAACTATGGCTCTGCTGGCATGGGCAGCCCGCAACATTTGCAAGCTGAGTTTTTCAATCAACTGGTCAGTTTGAAATCCAATCACATCCCCTACAAAGGCCAATCTCAAGCCATGAACGATCTGGTTGGCGGCCAACTGAATTACATGTTCAGCCCCATTCAAAATGCATTGCCGCAAATTCAACAAGGCCGCCTCAGGGCCTTGGCCGTGGCATCTGCAGAACGACACAAAGCCATGCCACAAGTCCCAACCCTGAATGAGCAGGGCTACAAAGGGGTTGAATTGACCAATTGGTTTGCTGTCTATGCGCCCATTAACACGCCACCCGCTGTCATCAAGAAACTGAATGCCGCATTCACGCAAGCTGGCAAAGAGGCCAAGATGAAAGAAAAATTAGACACGCTTGGCTTTGAAAGTTTCTTCACAAGCTCTGAAGAAGCCACAGATTTCATGCGCGCAGAAATTGTCCGCTGGGCGAGGGTTGCAGCGTATGCAGGCATCAAAGCCGAGTAATCAGTTCACGCATCAAACGTCCAACCGTTAAACAACCTTGTTCATTTCATGAAAAAAATATTGCTATTGGGTTCTGGCGAACTCGGTAAAGAATTCGTCATCAGTGCCAAGCGCTTGGGGTGTCATGTCATTGCTTGTGACAGTTACGCAGGTGCACCAGCCATGCAGGTGGCTGACGAATGCGAAATATTCAGCATGCTGGATGAAGTGCCCTTGCGCGCAGCCATCCTCAAACACCAACCCGATCTCATCGTCCCGGAAATTGAAGCCATTCGAACTGAAGTTTTGCTGGAAGTCGAAAAAGAAGGCTTTGAAGTTATTCCCAGCGCCCGTGCCGCCAACCTCACCATGAACCGTGATCGCATTCGCGATGTGGCCGTCGGCTTGGGGGTACGCACAGCCAAATTCAATTACGCCGAATCCAGCGACGAGCTCTTGGCGCAAGCCAAGGCCATTGGTTTTCCAGTCGTGATCAAACCCGTGATGAGCTCCTCGGGCAAAGGTCAAAGTGTCGCCAAAACTAAGGCCGACATTCAAGCCAGTTGGGACTATGCTTGTGCCGGCATGCGCGGCGACAGAAAGAAAGTCATTGTTGAAGAGTTCATCAACTTTGAATTTGAAATCACCCTTCTCACCATTCGCCAACGCAATGGTCAAACCTTGTTTTGTCCACCCATCGGTCATGTGCAGGAGCGTGGTGACTACCAATACAGTTGGCAACCCCAAGCGATGGCGGTCGATTATCTGAAAACTGCCCAAGAGATGGCAGAAAAAGTAACCGCCGATTTAGGGGGCGCAGGTTTGTTTGGTGTTGAGTTTTTCGTCACGGCCAAAGAAGTTATTTTCAGTGAACTCAGCCCACGTCCCCACGACACAGGCATGGTGACTTTGATCAGTCAAAACTTGAGTGAATTCGATTTGCATGCCCGCGCTGTATTGGGATTGCCCATTCCCAACATCGAGGCCATCGAAGGCGCTAGCGCTGTGGTGTTGGCCAACCGCGATGGCAAGCAGCCCACCTATTCAGGTGTATCTGATGCTTTGCAAGAACCTGGCGTCGATGTGCGAATTTTTGGCAAACCCACAACCCGACCCTTTAGACGAATGGCAGTGGCCCTGGCCAAGGGCCCTGACGCATTGACACGCGCACGGGCTGCTGCCTCCAAAATTAGCGTTCACGTTGCCCCATAAAAAAAGGTGCGCCCTGATGGGTGCGCACCTTTTCATGTGGAATCACTGGGTTCTGGTTGATTACTTCACTTCAGTGATGAAATTTTCGTTGGTACGGCGAACCTTTTTCATGTTGACCAACCAATCCTTGTCGGCTTCGCGATAGCCCAAAGGCAACAAGACCGTGCTGCGTAAACCGCGCGCTGTCAAACCTAAAATTTCGTCCACAGCGGCAGGGTTGAATCCCTCCATGGGCGTGGCATCGACTTCTTGCTCTGCAGCGGCAATCATGGCTGTCCCCAAGGCAATGTAGGACTGCAAGGCCGCGTGGTGAAAGTTCACCTCAGCGCCCTTGCTTGGATAGTTTTTCAACAACATCTTGCGGTAGTTTTCTGCGCCTTCATTCACAAAGCCGCGTACTTCATTGTTGTAGTCAAACATCATGTTGATGCGATCTGCGGTGTAGTCGTTCCAGGCGGCAAACACCAACAGATGTGAGCCTTCTGTAATTTGGGCTTGGTTGTTGGCAGCTGCCTGAATCTTGGCGCGTACTTCTGGGTTGGTGACCACATAAATTTCGTAGGGTTGCAAACCACTGGAGGTGGCTGTCAAGCGAATGGCCTCCAAAATACGCTGAACCTTTTCTTCTGGGACCTTTTTTGTTGGGTCCATTTTTTTGGTCGCATAGCGCCAATTGAGTGCATTGAGCAAATCCATCTTCATCGTTCCATAAATTGAATACAGCGGGGAGTTTAACGCCCTTAAATGGCAAAGATGTGTAGCAAAAGTACAAAGTCGCAAAGATGACCCTCAGGACAAA
>JBIKJX010000060.1:0-8694 GCA_044360785.1 Limnohabitans sp. | reverse complement strand
GCATTGGCTCATGAGTTTGCTTTCAGTTACATCACCGCGCCAACTTGCCAAGGCACAAATTCATTTTGGCCATAACCATGTAACTCACTCTTGGTGGGCTCACCGGATGCCGCTTTCAAAATCATCTCAAATATGCGTTGGCCCATATCGGCAATGCTGACGCCGCCATCCACAATTTCGCCACAGTTGAGGTCCATGTCTTCTTCTTGTTTTTTCCACAAGGCCGAGTTGGTAGAGAACTTCAAGCTGGGTGAGGGCGCACAGCCATAGGCACTGCCACGACCGGTGGTGAAGCAAATCAAATTGGCGCCGCCAGCCACTTGGCCCGTGGCACTGACGGGGTCATAGCCCGGCGTGTCCATGTACACAAAGCCATGCGTGTTGACCGGCTCGGCATATTCGAAGACCGCTTGCAAGTTGCTGGTGCCACCTTTGGCCACCGCGCCCAGTGATTTTTCAAGGATGGTGGTGAGGCCGCCCGCTTTGTTGCCAGGCGAGGGGTTGTTGTTCATCTCGCCGCCATTGATCTCGGTGTATTTTTCCCACCAATGAATGCGGTCAATGAGTTTTTGGGCCACTTCAGGTTTGACGGCGCGGCGTGTGAGCAAGTGTTCGGCGCCATAAATTTCAGGTGTTTCACTGAGGATGGCTGTGCCGCCGTGCTGCACCAACAAATCGACGGCTGCACCCAATGCAGGGTTGGCGCTGATGCCTGAGTAACCATCCGAGCCGCCGCATTGCAAGCCCACGGTAATGTGCTCTGCGCTGCAAGGCTCGCGCTTGACTTGATTGGCACGGGGCAGCATTTCTTGAATGAGCGCGATGCCTTTTTCAACCGTCAGTCGGGTGCCGCCGGTGTCTTGGATGTTGAACACCTTGAGCGTATCGCCTTCACGCAAACTGCTGTGCGCAAGCCATGTGTTGAGTTGATTGGTTTCGCAACCCAAGCCAACCACCACCACGCCCCAAAAATTGGCGTGGGTGGCATACCCTGCCAAAGTGCGCTCTAACAGTTTCATGCCAAGGCCTTCGGTGTCCATGCCGCAGCCTGTGCCGTGTGTGAGTGCGACGACACCATCGACGTTGGGAAAGTTGGCCAAGGCCACAGGGTTGTTGCGTTTGGAAAAATGATCGGCAATGGCGCGCGCTGCGGTGGCCGAACAATTGACGCTGGACAGCACCCCGATGTAGTTGCGCGTGGCCACACGTCCATCAGAGCGCTTGATGCCCATGAAGGTGGCTTGCTTGCGCGGCGCTTCCGGCTTCACGTCTTGGCCAATGGCATAGTCGCGCTCAAAGTTGCCTTTCTCGGGCCCCATGTTGAGGTTGTGCGTGTGCACATGTTCGCCGGGTTGAATGGAGGCGCTGGCAAACCCAATGATTTGGTTGTAGCGGCGCACGGGTTGGCCCACTGGAATGGCACGTGTGGCAACTTTATGACCCGGCGGTACCAAGCCGCGCACGGCCACGCCATCGACACTGCTGCCACTCATGAGTTGCGCGCGCGCAATGACCACGTCATCGGCGGGATGGAGGCGAATGAAAAGGCTCATAGACAGAACTCAATAAAACTGTTTTGGCAACCACAGCACAAGGCTGGGGAAATACGTAATGACCACCAAACTGCCCAGCAAGGGGAACAGCCAAGGCAAGATGGCGGCCGTGGTGCGTTCAACGCTGAGCTTGGCCACTCGGGCCAAGACAAACAAGACCATGCCCATGGGGGGATGTAACAAACCAATCATGAGATTGAGGACCATGACCAAGCCAAAGTGCACCAAGTCAATGCCCAACTTTTGGCAAATCGGAACCAAGATGGGAACCAAAATGGTGATGGCCGCTGTAGGCTCCAAGAAACAACCCACAAACAGCATGAGCAAATTGGCCAAGAGCAAAAACTTCCAAGGCTCTTGCGTGACACCTAGCACCCAATCGCTGATGGCCGCAGTCACGCCGGTGGCTGTGAGCATCCAACCGAAGATACTTGCGGCCGCCACAATGAACATGACCGTGGCTGTGGTTTCGACGGTATCCAGGCAAATCTTCACAAACATCTTGAAGTTGAGTGTGCGATACCAGAAGAAGCCCAAAATGATGGCCCAGACACAAGCGGCAATGGCACCTTCAGTGGGTGTGAAAACGCCAGTGGTCATACCGCCAATGAGCAAGACGGGCGTCATGATGGGCAAAACAGCTTGGAACTTGAACAGCTTGTCGGCAATGAACAAAAATCCAAGCGCAATGAAAACCGTCAATTGGGGGGGCGTTTCAAACCAAGTGACCAAGCCCCAAACACCAATGGGCCAACCAATGACTACGCCCGTTTCTGCCAATGCTTTGAAAACGCGTGGCCACTCAAATTTGACGTCTGCACCCCAATTGTTTTTGTGCGCGAAGTAGGCCACGGTCACCATCATGAGCAGGGCCATCAAGACACCCGGCAAGATGCCCGCTAAAAACAGCGAGCCCACCGACACATTGGCCATCATGCCGTAAATCACAAAGGGCAAACTCGGTGGAATGATCGGACCCAGTGTGGCTGATGCTGCTGTGACGCCCACAGCAAACTCGGTGCTGTAGCCATGGTCTTTCATGGCTTTAATTTCGATGGTGCCAAGGCCTGCAGCGTCGGCAATGGCTGTGCCGCTCATGCCAGCAAACACCACGGAACCCACTACATTGACATGGCCCAAGCCACCTTTCATCCAACCTACCAAAGCCAAGGCGTAGTTGTAGATGCGGTTGGTGATACCGGCATTGTTCATGAGGTTGCCGGCCAAAATGAAGAAGGGCACGGCCAACAACGGGAAACTGTCAATGCCAGACACCATGCGGTGAATGACCACGAAGGGGGGCGAGCTTTGTGTCCAGAATAAATAAATGAGTGACGCGCCTGCCATGGCAATGGCCACGGGAATGCCACCACTCATGAGCAACAAGAACAAAATTTTTAACATCGAATTTCTTTCAGATCTTGAATGAGTGGCTTAGCGATCGGTCATCTCAGTGCCAGGTCGCTGCAACACGGTGTAGCCGCGTTCTAAATGGATTTTCATGACCCAAATGGCACGGATGCACATGGCAGCAAAGCCCACCAAGACGACTCCGTAGACCAAGTTCATGGGCAAGTCGACGATGGTCATTTTGTAGTTGCCCAACTTTTCCATCATTTGATAGGTCAGAAATGTGGCTGCGCCAAAAAATCCAATGCGCAGGATGTCCACCAATGTGTTCATGAATTTGGACAGCCACTGCGGCATGAACTTGTAAAAGAAATCGACTTGAATGTGGTTGTTTTTGGCCACGCCAATGGTGGCGCCAGTAAACACTGAGGCAATCAACAAATAACGAGCAATTTCTTCCGTCCATGAGGCTGAGTTGTTGAGCACATAGCGTGTGAAGAATTGGTAAAAAACAGTGGCACCCAATAGCCAAAAGAAACCCAAGGCGACCCAAGCTTCTATGGGTGTTCCGGACAAATCAACTTCTTCGTCAGTGGCGTGAAACTGGCCATCGTCGCCCATGACTTTAGGCATCGCGTCGAGGTCGGGGAGGTTGCTCATGTTGATTTCCTAGTGAAACAAATCACAGGTTGAGCAAAATGCTCAACCTGTGAGAGGTGTGCTTTGACACACCCGCATCAAAGTGTGATGCGATTACTTGGCTGCTTGAATCTTGTCGAAGTCAGCTTTTGTAAAGCCCATGGACTCGAGCGGTTTGTTTTTCAAGACAGCGTCTTGGAAAGACTTGCGATCGACTTGCACAACTTGCAGGCCTTTTTTCTTGAACTCGTCCACCAACTCGGCTTCACGTGCTTTGATTTTCGCGGTGGCGCGAACAGCTGCCTCTTGCGTTACATCCGTGAAGATTTTCTTTTCGGCATCGGACAGTTTGTTCCAGACGTGAGGTGCGATTTGGGTGGTCAAACCGTCGACGATGTGGCCGGTCAGCATGATGGCTTTTTGCACTTCAAAGAATTTCTTGGCTTCGATGGTGGTCAAAGGATTCTCTTGTGCTTCCACCGTACCGTTTTGCAGGGCCAAATAAACTTCGGCAAAAGCAATGGGTGTGGGGTTGGCGCCGCAAGCCTCAGGTGTGGCGCGGTAGGCTGGGACGTCTGGCACGCGAATTTTGATGCCCTTCATGCCAGCGCAATTGGTGAAAGCTTTTTGCGCCGTGGTATGACGTGCACCGTAGTAGGTGTAGGCCGTCACTTGAATGCCCGTTTTGGCGCGGAATTCATTCACCATTTCGGCAAACACGGGGCTCTTGGAATAAGCAATGAGGTGATCACCGTCACGGAAGATGAAGGGATAGTAGGCAATGCCAAAGCGGGGGTAGGCGCGGGCCGCAAATGAAGGACCGCTGATGATCATGTCGACCGTGCCCAAAGTCAGACCTTGGTTGATGTCGGTTTCTTTGCCCAAAGTGGAGGCCGGAAACACTTGAATTTCAAATTTGCCGTTCGTGCGTTTTTTGATTTCATCGGCCGCCCAAACGGACTCGGTGTGATAGGCCTCTGACGTTTCATAAACGTGCGCCCATTTGAGTTTGGTTTGCGCTTGAGCAGCCGTGCTGCCCAAAACGCCCACCAAGCCCAATGCCACCAAGCTGGCGCTGGCCAGAGTTTTCAGGGTGTTTCTTTTTGTCATTGCGATGTCTCCTTGTGGTTGGATTGAATGTTGAATTGCTGGCGAAATAACTAAATTCGAGAAGGTGCGCTTCGCCAGCTAGCGCTGAATCGTTTGTGAGCTTGGTTCAAATGTTTTTGCATGGTTTTGCGGGCTCGCTGCGGGTCCCGCGATTCAATGGCTTCTAAAACTTCTTGGTGTTCTGCAATGGCGGCAGTCCACGAAGCCGGCGATTCAAAATAATCGCCCAAGCGCTCAAATAATGGACCATTCCTGGCTTCCAAATAAAGTGCGAGCGTGTCTTGCATCACGCTGTTGGCGCAGGCATTGGCAACGGCCATGTGAAAGGCGATGTCGCTGTCGCGAGGAATGCGACCTGCCTTGGCATCTTTCTGCATGCCCTTGAGTGCGGTGGTCATGGCCTTGATGTCTTGCGCGTTGGCAAATTCTGCGGCCAACGCGGCCATTTCGGCCTCAATCAATGACCTTGCCCGCATCACTTCGAGGGGGCCCCATTCGGCTGGCGTGTTCAGAGCGTTTGATTTACCGTTCTTTTTTTTGCCTAAGTTTTTGACATAAATGCCAGAGCCCGTGCGCACTTCAATGACCCCTTCAACTTCCAAAGCAATGAGTGCTTCGCGAACGGAGGGACGGCTGAATCCCATTTGTGTGGCCAAGTCGCGCTCGGCTGGCAAACGTGAGCCCACTGCAAATTCACCCGAGGAGATCAATCCTTGAATTTGTTTGGCAATTTGGCGGTAAAGCCTTTGGGGTTCTAAAGATTTCAAAGCTCAGGGAATACGAGGATTGGACAATTGGTCAGACCAGTTGCACAATCTTCACATGGAACCTGCGCAAGGGTCAAGCCAGTTTTGATACGCATAAACCCGAACTCTTCACAACATTTTTCAGCATGACTTCTGTCACCATCGAACGCGTTCATTTGCGTCAGGTCAACTTACCCCCCAAGGTGGAGCGCACAGACGCCATCCAAGCCTTCGTCACACAAGAAACCATCTTGCTCACTTTGGTTTGCAGTGATGGCATTCAAGCCACCGGCTACGCGTACACCATTGGAACGGGCGGCAGCTCGGTCATGGCTTTGCTCAAAGACCATTTGGCCCCTCGCTTGTTGGGGCAGAACCCTGTTCGGGTTGAAGCCATTTGGAAAGATTTGTTCTTTCACACCCACGCCACGGCAGTCGGCGCCATCACCAGTTTGGCTTTGGCCTGCGTCGACACTGCCTTGTGGGACTGGCGCGCGCAAAGTCAGCAATTGCCTTTGTGGCAATTGTTGGGCGGCGCTCAAAGCAAGGTGCCGCTTTACACCACCGAAGGCGGGTGGTTGCAACTCTCGCCCGAGGTTTTGGTGGAACAAACTCTCAAAGCCAAAGAGGATGGTTTCAAGGGTGCCAAAATAAAAATTGGACGGCCGCATGTCAGTGAAGATGTCGCGCGCTTGGCTGCCGTGCGCGATGCAGTCGGCGCAGGCTTTGAAATCATGACCGATGCCAATCAAGGTTTCCATCGCGCAGAGGTGGTTAGAAGGGCCAAAGCGTTTGAGGGTCTAGATTTGGCGTGGCTAGAAGAGCCCTTACCCGCCGAAGACGTATCGGGCCACAGACATTTGCGCCAACACACGTCCATTCCGGTGGCAGTCGGTGAGTCGATGTACCACCCCATGCAATTCCGAGAGTATCTAGAGCAGGGCGCTTGCAGTGTGGTTCAGCCCGATGTGGCGCGCATTGGCGGCATCACGCCCTGGCTCAAAACAGCGCATTTGGCAGAAACGTTTGATGTGCCGGTTTGCCCTCATTTTTTGATGGAACTGCATGTCAGTTTGTGCGCCGCGGTACCCAATGCCACTTGGGTGGAATACATTCCACAACTCGACGACATCACGCATTCAAGGATGAAAGTCCTAGACGGCTATGCATACCCACCCGAGACCGCTGGCTTGGGCATTGATTGGGATTGGCAAGCCATCGAAAAACGTCAAAAGATTCATTTGGAGATCACAGCATGAGATTGAAAAACAAAAACATCCTGGTGACTGCCGCAGGGCAGGGCATTGGACACGCCGCTGTCATGGCCATGGTGGCTGAAGGCGCCACAGTTTGGGCCACCGACGTCAACCCAGAACTGCTCAAAAGCTACGCTGGCGTGGCCAATGTTCACACCGCTGTTTTGGATGTCATGAACAAAGACGACATTCAAAAACAAGTGGCCCTCATTCCGCGCATCGATGCCCTGTTCAATTGCGCTGGCGTCGTTCACGGCGGCACCATAATTCAAGCCACCGACAAAGATTGGGATTTTGCTTTCAATTTGAATGCGCGCGGTCAGTTTTGGATGATTCAAGCGGTCTTGCCCAAAATGCTAGCGCAAGGTGGCGGCAGCATCGTCAACATGGCCAGTGTCTGCTCAAGCGTGCGCGGTTTGCCCAATCGGTTCATTTACGGCGCTTCTAAAGCAGCCGTCATTGGTTTGACCAAAAGCGTGGCCGCAGATTTTGTGGCCAAGGGCATTCGCTGCAATGCCATTTGTCCAGGCACCGTCGATACACCTTCTTTGCAAGACCGCATTAACGCGGAAGCCGATCCTGTGCAGGCGCGCAAAAACTTCATTGCGCGTCAGCCGATGGGGCGCTTGGCGCAGGCCCATGAAATTGCACCCATCGTGGTATTTTTGGCCTCGGATGAGTCCGCATTTTCCACGGGCAACACCTACATGGTCGATGGTGGCATGACCATTTGATGTGAGGCATGCTGGCCCATTGCAAAATCTAGTCCGAGTGAAGGATTTGAGTTTTTCAATATGACGGCAAGCTCTACCTACTCATTTTTTTAACTTTCAAACCAACTAACTTGCCATGAATCAATACGACATGAAAGGCCGCCATGCGGTCATTACCGGCGGTGCCACAGGCTTGGGCTATGCCATTGCTGAACGTGTTTTGGCTTCTGGCGGTAGCGTCACTTTGTGGGACCGCGATGCAGCGGGATTAAGCAAAGCTGCAGCCAGTTTGAATCGACCAGGTGCTGTGCACACTGTGCAAGTGGATGTGTCGCAGCATGCCTCCGTGCTGGCGGCCAAAGAAGCCACTTTGAAAAACGGTCCAGTCGATGCGGTGGTCAACAGTGCCGGCATCACAGGCCCCAACACATCCATGTGGACCTATCCCGTTGAAGCGTGGCAACAGGTCATGGACGTCAACATTCAGGGCGTGTTTTATTGCTGCAGAGAATGGGCGCCCCATTTAAAAGACCGCCCTGCCGGTCGCATTGTCAACATCGCTTCGGTGGCTGGTAAAGATGGCAACCCCAATGCCAGCGCCTACAGTGCCAGCAAAGCAGCCGTCATGGCCATGACCAAATCCTTGGGCAAAGAATTGGCTGCCACCAATGTTCGCGTCAATTGCGTCACACCGGCCGCTGTCAAAACAGCCATCTTCGATCAGATGACCCCAGAGCACATTCAATTCATGCTGTCCAAAATTCCCATGGGCCGCTTCGGTACGCCCGAAGAGGTGGCGGCATTGGTCACATGGCTCATGACCGAAGAGTGTTCATTTTCAACCGGTGCGGTGTTCGATTTGTCAGGTGGCCGCTCCACGTATTAAGCCATTTTCGAGCACAATCACTTCGTCATCATTCGGTTCTTGACTCATACACAAATATTCAATCAAAGGAAGTTCAGATGAAACTCGTACGTTATGGCCAGCCTGGCAAAGAAAAGCCCGGTCTCATTGATGCCGCAGGCAAATTGCGCGATTTAAGTGGCGTCGTCCCTGACATTGGCCCAGCCCAACTGTCCGACAAAGTCCTCGCCAAATTGGCCAAAGTTAAAACGGACAAACTGCCTTTGGTTCGTGGCAAGCCACGTATGGGCTGCCCTGTGGCCAATGTGTCCAAGTTCATTGCCATTGGTTTGAACTATGCCGACCATGCTGCTGAGTCCAATTTGCCTGTGCCCAAAGAACCCATCGTGTTCACCAAGGCCATCTCCTGCATTCAAGGCCCTAACGACGACGTGATGTTGCCCAAAGGCTCCGTCAAGTCCG
>JBIKJX010000059.1:0-8715 GCA_044360785.1 Limnohabitans sp. | reverse complement strand
AGAACAAAGTCCAAGTGCCTTTTTCCATGACGCGGCGCATGAACAGGTCGGGAATCCAGTTGGCTGTGTTCATGTCGTGCGTGCGGCGGCGGTCGTCACCCGTGTTTTTGCGCAGTTCGAGGAACTCTTCAATGTCGAGGTGCCATGTTTCAAGGTAGGTGCAAACAGCGCCTTTGCGCTTGCCGCCTTGGTTCACTGCGACAGCGGTGTCATTGACCACTTTGAGGAAGGGCACCACGCCTTGTGATTCGCCATTGGTGCCTTTGATGTGGCTGCCCAATGCGCGAACGCGAGTCCAGTCGTTGCCCAAGCCGCCTGCAAATTTAGACAGCAAAGCGTTTTCTTTGATGGACTCGTAAATGCCATCCAGGTCGTCGGGCACAGTGGTGAGGTAGCAGCTTGACAGTTGTGAACGCAAACCAGCGCTGTTGAACAAAGTGGGTGTGCTGGACATGAAGTCAAACGAAGACAACACTTCATAGAACTCAATGGCGCGCGCTTCGCGGTCGGCTTCGTTCAGCGCCAAGCCCATGGCCACGCGCATGAAGAAAGACTGGGGCAACTCGATGCGTGTTTTGCGCACGTGCAAGAAGTAGCGGTCATACAGGGTTTGCAGACCGAGGTAGTCGAATTGCAAATCGCGCTCGGCTTTGAGGGCACTCGCGAGTTTGCGAAGGTCGAATTGCAGGAGCTTCTCGTCTAGCAAACCGTTTTCGACCCCTTTTTTGACATAACCCGGGAAATAGTCAACGTAGTGTTCAGCCATGTCTTTCAAGAGCACTTCTTTGCCTAAGACTTCTTTGGCAATGGTGTGCATCAGCAGACGTGCTGTGACGTAGGTGTAGTCGGGATCTTTTTCGATCAGGGTACGGGACGCCAAAATGGAAGCCTTGTAGACCTCTTCCATGGGAACGCCGTCGTACAGGTTGCGCATGGTTTCTGCCACGATGGGGTCGGGCTGAACATCTTTGCCCAAACCTTGGCAAGCATTGACGATAAGACCTTGTAAATAGTTGACATCCAGAGGAACGCGTTGGCCGCCGTCCATCACGTGCAAGGTGGGAGCGCTATTGACGGCAGCTTTTTCTTCTTTGATTTGGGCGCGTTCTTGGGTGCGGCGCTCTCGGTAGAGCACATAGGCGCGGGCAACTTCATGGTTGCTGCTGCGCATCAGGCCCAGTTCGACCTGATCTTGTACGTCTTCAATGTGGAAGGTGCCACCGCCTGGGCGTGATCGCACCAAAGCGCGAACCACCGCTTGGGTGAGGCTGTCAACCACTTCACGAACGCTGGCTGAGGCTGCGCCTTGCGTGCCGTGAACGGCCAAAAATGCTTTCATGAGGGCAACCGCAATTTTGTTCGGCTCAAACGGCACCACAGCACCATTGCGGCGAATGATTTGGTAGTTGGCCAAAGCGTGTGGTGCAGCGGGGTTGGAAGATGTGGCGTCATTGGCGCCGAGGTAGCCTGGGTTTGACGAAGTTGGAGTCAGCTCGATTTGCATAGCGTTTTTTTATAAGTCAATGTCAGTTCAAATTACTTGACAAATTTGAGACCAAATGAGGGTTTGGTTTCAAGCTTGTGCAGGGGCGTCAAATTGAGTGGGATTCTTGCTTTTCACCTGACCGTGTCTTTGACGTTGAGACACTATATCTGGGGTCTGGGATGAATTCAAGCCACTAGGGGTAGTGTACAGCTGTCGGAATGAGAAAGTTGGTCGCGGTCAGTTGAAGGCTCTCAAACAGGGTCAAATTTTGGACGGTTTTAGACCCCTAAAGGCTTCTCTTGAAAAGCGCATTAAATATACTTTTTTTGTAGGGATATGAGATTTGGCGCGCCTTCGCTTGCATTTGCCTTCGCAAAGCCTTGCAAATTCATATTCTTTGAAAAGTTGCTGTCACTTGACCTGTCATCAAAGTGTCAAAAAACTGCACTTTTGTGAGTCAAAAATATTTCAAAATTATTTTTATCGACTCAAAAAAAATTTTTAATTTTCGGGAAAGTACTGATGCGGCCAAGCCACACTGTTTTGAAGTCGCAGCCAGTCGAACCCTGGACCAGGATCTTTTTTTCTGCCTGGCGCAATGTGCTCATGTCCGGCAATGTGGGCGATGGGGTAATGGCGGCCCAGTGCGGTGCACAAGCGACTTAAATTTTCGTACTGCAGGTCGTCGAAGGTGTCGCCTTCTAGTCCCTCGAGTTCAATGCCAATCGAATGGTCATTGCAGTTCTCCTTGCCCCGATAAGCGGACTTGCCAGCATGCCAAGCTCGGTCGTTGCAACTGACAAACTGCCAAACCTTGCCCGTCCGCTCAATGAAAAAGTGTGAAGAAACCTCAAGGCCCCGAATACTTTGAAAGTAAGGGTGAGCGTCCCAATGGAGTTGGTTGGTGAACAATTGTTGGACTTCACCACCGCCATACACACCGGGTGGCAAGCTGATGGAGTGAATCACCAACAGATCGATGGGTGTTTGAGAGGGGCGTGGGCCAAAGTTAGGCGATTTGCAGGCTTGAGCGCCTTGGCACCATCCATCTTGCCAATCGTCAAAGCAATTTTGGTGGTCAGTGTTGGGCACGAAATGTCCTAGGCCTGCTGATCGGCGGCGGCTTGGCAATGGGCTTGGGAGCAATACACCCCCGCTTTTCCTTTGACCATGTCAGTCTCTGGCATGTGAATGCCGCAGTGTTTGCAAGACAGCATGGGACTGGGTTGCAAGGCGGACGGTGCTTGAGCATCTTTGGCTGGGGTGTTTTCAGGCTGTTGTGAACGGCGCTTTTGCGCGCTCAACCGATTTCGTCGCCATAGCCAAACACCGAACAAAACCGCCAATAAAAAGATCAGGATTTTCAAAGGTTGCGCCCCAGAACGACTTCAAGCACAAAGCGCGAACCTGCGTAGGCCAAAAGTAAAAACGCCGAGCCGATGTACAGCACGCGGACTGCTCTTCGACCGCGCCAGCCTAATTGATGTCGTCCGACCAGTAAGGCCCCAAAAGTTGACCAGGAAAGAATGGAAAAAACTGTTTTGTGATCCCACTTCCAGTTCGCGCCGGCTGCGCCATACAGAAGTTCGCCAAATAAAAAACCAGCAATCAGGGTCAGTGTGAGCAAGATAAAGCCCAACAAGACAAAGCGGAACATGAGGCGCTCCAGCGTCAGCAAGGGCAGACCGCTTTTGATTTCATTGCCCTGTCGGATGTCAATTTCGGCGCTGGTCATGAGGGCCGCGTGAATGACGGCCGCAGCAAACATGCCGTAAGAGGCGATGCCCAAAGCCCAGTGCAAGGGAAGCCATAGGGAGGCACTGACTTGAAGCGCTTGGCCAGGAAATTGCCATGACATGAGCACGGCCGCACTGCCCAAAATGGCCATGGCCCAACGGGCTTTGAGTTGGGGGAAATACTGGGTTTCAACTGCGTAGGCCGTTAAAACCCACCACACCGTGACGGACAAGGCCGGCGCAAAGCCAAAACGGGGTGTTTCGCCCCAAAGACCGAAACCGATGGTGAAACCGTGCAACAACCAAGCTAACCAAAGGTAGCGCTTGGCCAAAGTGGGGCCCATGCGTTCCGCAACCAAGGCAGGAATGGCATAAGCGATGGCAGTTAAAAGGCTTAACCACATCGCCAAATCGGGTGGACTGGCTAAAATCATGACTCCTAGTTTAGCGTTTTGAACTCTTGCAATCTGGCATTGGGTTCAAAACCTGACGGTTTATGAGAAAAAATCTTTATGGCCTCCGCCCTCACCGACAAACTCTCGCAACTTGTTAAGCAAATCAGTGGCCAAGCGCGAATCACTGAATCGAATGTGGCCGACATGCTTCGCGAGGTCCGGATGGCTTTGCTCGAGGCCGATGTGGCTTTGCCTGTCGTTCGTGACTTTGTTGCACGCGTCAAAGAAAAGGCGCTGGGTCAAGAGGTCCTCGGATCGCTTAAACCTGGACAAGCTTTGGTCGCCATCGTCAACCGCGAGTTGGCGGCCACCATGGGCGATGGTGTGGCCGACATCAATTTGGCCGCGCAACCGCCTGCCGTCATTTTGATGGCGGGTTTGCAGGGTGCAGGTAAAACCACCACCACCGCCAAACTGGCCAAGCATCTCATTGAAAAACGCAAGAAAAAAGTCTTGACCGTCTCAGGCGACGTATACCGTCCCGCTGCCATCGAGCAATTGAAGACGGTCACGGCGCAAGCTGGCGCTGAATGGTTTCCCAGCTCGCCTGATCAAAAGCCTTTGGACATCGCGCGAGCCGCCATTGATTACGCGCGCAAGCATTTCTTTGATGTGTTGCTGGTTGACACAGCCGGTCGCTTGGCCATTGACGAAGCGCTCATGGCTGAAATTCGTCAATTGCACGCAGCCTTGAATCCTGTCGAGACTTTGTTCGTGGTCGATGCCATGCAAGGTCAGGATGCCGCCAACACCGCCAAAGCATTTAAAGACGCATTGCCACTGACGGGCATTGTGTTGACCAAAATGGACGGCGATTCGCGCGGTGGCGCGGCCTTGTCCGTGCGACAAATTACAGGCGCGCCCATCAAATTTGCAGGTACCAGCGAAAAAATTGATGGCCTTGAAGTGTTCGATGCCGAACGGCATGCAGGGCGCATCTTGGGCATGGGCGACATCTTGGCTTTGGTGGAGCAAGTCACGGCAGGCGTCGACATGGAAGCCGCGCAAAAGTTGGCTGCCAAAGTCAAGAGCGGTAACGGCTTCGACTTGAACGACTTCCTGGCGCAAATTCAACAGATGAAGCAGATGGGCGGCCTTTCCAGTTTGATGGACAAACTGCCCACGCAGTTGGCCGCCAAAGCGGGCAACATGGACTTGGGCAAAGCCGAAAAAGACATAGCACGCAAGCAGGGCATCATTCACAGCATGACCCCACGCGAGCGCAGCAAGCCCGAACTCATCAAGGCCACCCGCAAACGCCGCATTGCCATGGGCGCTGGTGTTCAAGTGCAAGAGGTCAATCGCTTGCTCAAAGAGTTTGAACAAATGCAAGACATGATGAAAAAAATGTCGGGTGGCGGCATGATGAAAATGATGAAACGCTTGGGTGCCATGAAAGGCATGGGTGGCTTAGGGGGGCTAGGCGGCATGGGCGGTGGCGGATTTCCCGGTATGAAGCGCTAATTCAAACCAAGCCCGACTCAAGCCGATACAAGCCCGATCCAAGAGCATTAGATCCAGCGGTTCAGCAAACAATCTGACAAGGAATTTATGAGCCATACCAGCGCCTCCCCCTACGGTACTTTGCCGCCTGCTTCACCCGTCGCGGCGCGCAAGCCCATCAGCTTGCCGCGCTTGAACGAGATGCGCGCACGCGGTGAAAAAATCACCATGCTCACGGCTTACGACGCCACGTTTGCAGCAGTGGCCGATGCGGCGGGCGTTGAATGTATTTTGGTGGGTGATTCTTTGGGCATGGTTTGCCAAGGCTTGTCCAGCACGGTGGGCGTTACTTTGGAAACCATGCGCTACCACGTTGAGTGTGTCACCCGCGGTATTCGCAAAGTGCAAGGGACCGCTTGGATTTTGGGTGACTTGCCATTTGGCAGTTATCAAGAGTCCAAAGAGCAAGCCATTCGAAGCGCCACTGTTTTAATGCAGGCCGGCGCCCACATGGTCAAACTAGAGGGCGGTGGTTGGACTACTGAGTTGGTTCACTTCTTGGTGACGCGTGGCATTCCGGTGGCTGCGCATTTGGGACTCACACCTCAAACAGTTCACAGTTTGGGCGGCTACCGCGTTCAAGGGCGTGGCGATGAAGCCGCTCAAAAACTTCGGCAAGAGGCGCTGGCCTTGCAAGACGCTGGTGCCAGCATGATGATTCTTGAGATGGTGCCGGAACCCTTGTCGACGGCCTTGACCCTTGAGTTGCCAACTTGCCACACCATTGGCATTGGCGCGGGAAATGGCACTGCCGGTCAAGTCTTGGTGATGCACGACATGTTGGGCATTAACCTTGGTAAAAATCCCAAGTTTGTCCATAACTTCATGGAAGGCCACAGCAGTGTGCATGAGGCCATGCGGGCTTATGTGACAGCCGTCAAAAACGGAACCTTCCCCGACAACGCCAAACACGCTTGGGCTTGAAGGCATGCGAGTTGTTCACAGCATTGCCGATTTGCAAGCCGCGCTCCAAGGTGCCAGCGTGCGGGGCTTTGTGCCAACCATGGGCAATCTGCATCAGGGTCATTTGGATCTGATGCAAATTGCGCGACAACAAGTAGACGCGCGCGCGCCGACAGGTGGCAAAACGGTGGCCAGTATTTTTGTCAACCGTCTGCAGTTTGCGCCACATGAAGATTTTGATGCCTACCCCCGCACATTGGAAAACGACTGCGCTTTGCTAGAAGCCAATGGCTGCGATGTGGTGTTTGCGCCTTCTGAAAAAGACCTCTATCCTGAACCCCAAGGTTTTAAAGTTCATCCACCTGCTGAGTTGGCCGACATCTTGGAAGGTGCTTTTCGCCCAGGTTTTTTTGTGGGCGTCAGTACGGTGGTTCACAAACTTTTCAACATTGTTCAACCCGATTTGGCCGTCTTTGGAAAGAAGGACTACCAACAACTGATGGTCATCAGGCGCATGGTGTCACAAATGGCCTTGCCGATTGACATATGGGGTGGCGAGACCCGACGCGCCTCAGATGGGCTTGCGCTCAGTTCACGCAATGGCTATCTCAGTGATTCTGAGCGCAAAGAAGCGGTTCATCTTTCTTTGGCATTGAAAAATTTGGCAGTGGCAGCACGCGAAGGCAGTGCCAGTGGGCGCTTAGATGTGCCAAGTCTGGAAGCAGCTGCCATGCAGACATTAAGGGAGCGAGGCTGGCAGCCAGATTACCTTACCTTGCGTTTGCAACACGACCTCTCAGCTGTGACAGGACCCTGCCATCAGCCTATGGTGGTGTTGGGTGCTGCCAAGTTGGGAAAGACACGCTTGATTGATAACCTGGAAGTTTGAACCGCGGTTCTATTCAGGCAAGACCAACTGTCCTCTGAGGGAGTGAGACATGGCGGCGTCAATTTTGATGTCGACCATCTGACCTACCAAGCGCATGCCGTTCGGTCCCGCAGGGAAGTTGACCACCCGATTGCACTCTGTTCGGCCCGCCATTTCCGTGGCATCTTTGCGTGCAGGCCGCTCCACCAAAATTCGTTGCACGGTGCCTAAGCGGCTGTCACCAATGCGTTTCACATTGGCTTCTATGGTGGCTTGTAAATGGTGCAAGCGCTTGAGTTTGACCTCGTGCGGTGTGTCGTCGTGCAAATTGGCGGCAGGTGTGCCTGGGCGTGGACTGAAGATGAAGCTGAAGCTGGTGTCGTAACTGACATCGTCAATGAGCTTCATCATCTTGTTGAAGTCTTCTTCGGTTTCGCCAGGGAATCCCACAATGAAGTCGCTGCTCATGGCCATGTCTGGCCGGATGGCGCGCAGTTTGCGAATGGTGCTTTTGTATTCCATCGCGGTGTAGCCACGCTTCATGGCCATCAAAATTTTGTCGGAGCCGTGTTGCACAGGCAAGTGCAAGTGACTGACCAACTTCGGCACCTTGTCGTAGACATCAATCAGGCGTTGCGTGAATTCATTGGGGTGGCTGGTGGTGTAACGAATGCGCTCAATGCCAGGAATGTCGGCCACGTATTCAATCAGCAAAGCAAAGTCGGCAATTTCGGACGTGTCGCCCATCTTGCCGCGATACGCATTGACATTTTGACCCAGCAAAGTGATTTCGCGGACGCCTTGTTCGGCCAAGCCAGCCACTTCCACCAACACATCTTCGAAGGGTCGGCTGACCTCTTCACCTCGGGTGTAGGGCACGACGCAATAACTGCAATATTTGCTGCAGCCTTCCATGATGGAAACGAAGGCCGTTGGGCCATCCATCTTGGCGGGAGGCAAATGATCGAACTTTTCAATTTCGGGAAAACTGATGTCTACTTGGGGGCGTTTTTTGGCACTGCGAGCTGCCAAGAGTTCGGGCAGGCGGTGTAAGGTTTGCGGACCAAACACCACGTCGACGTAAGGCGCACGTTTGATGATGTCAGCACCTTCTTGGCTGGCCACGCAGCCGCCAACACCAATCAAGACACCCCGTTCTTTGAGGTGCTTGACCCGGCCTAAATCGCTGAAGACTTTTTCTTGTGCGCGTTCACGCACCGAGCAGGTGTTGAACAAAATGAGGTCGGCTTCTTCGACGTCTTGGGTGGGTTCATAGCCCTCGGCGGCCTTCATGACATCGGCCATTTTGTCCGAGTCGTACTCGTTCATTTGGCAACCGAAGGTTTTGATGAATACTTTTTTGCTCACAAGAAACTCCAAGCGGTAACTGGTTTATATCCAGGGGCTGATGGAAGGTGCGCGCTGCTGCGGCGCGCAATTGAAGTATGTATTATCGCAGGCTCTGCAAAGGCACTGAAATTTCAATCTTGGTTGGGTTTTTTGAAGAACATCGGGTAGTAGCGTTGCACCACGGCACCGTCAAAGGCCCAAGTTTTGCACTTGCCGACAAAGTGGGGAGGCGTCGTGAGCGTTTCCTCTGGGATACCGGCTTGCTCCTTCCTAAATTGGATGGCGTGCGGAATGGTTTGAAAAGCCGCAGTGGCCATGTTGAACAACATTTCTCGCAAATGCGTGCAACCCTCAACACCGCCAATGTGGGCATCTATGGTTCTTCGCCATCCAGCGCCCAAGGTGCAACCTATT
>JBIKJX010000058.1:0-8720 GCA_044360785.1 Limnohabitans sp. | reverse complement strand
CAACAAAGGCGACACAACGCCATCAGCCGCTTGATCAAACTGACCCGATACGACATCTTCGATGGCAATGGGTTTGAACACATCAAGGGCATCTGACGACGACACAGGCTGAGCCTTTGATGCATCTATTTGTTCAGGCAAATCTGAAGGCTCATTCATGGGTGGGACCTTCATTCAGGGGTGTTTGTAAAGTCGTGTCGTTTTCGATTGGCGCTTCAGTTGCTTCGATGGCCTCTTCCAATGACAAAGATGGCTGCGACGGGTCCTCCTCTGGCATGTTCAAGCTCGACAATGCGGTAGCTTGACTGTCAACAGAGGGAAGCAATGGCAGTTGATCCAATGAAGCAAGACCTAAATCATCTAAGAATTGACGAGTGGTTGCGTAAAGACCTGGGCGCCCGACTGATTCCCTGTGGCCAATGACCTCAACCCAGCCCCGATCTTCGAGCTGTTTCAAAATTTGTGTGTTGATGGTGACGCCGCGAATGTCTTCCATATCGCCCCGGGTCACCGGTTGCCGGTAGGCAATGATGGCCAATGTTTCCATGACTGCCCGTGTGTACTTAGGCGGTTTTTCGGGGTTCAATTTGTCCAAATAAACCCGTAGTTCGGGCCGACTCTGAAAGCGCCAACCCGTGGCAACAGAGACCAATTCAAGACCGCGTTCGGCCCAATCTAACTGCAGTTCTTCGAGGAGAACTTTGAGGGTGTCAGCGCCTAAGGCATCGTCAAACAAAACTCTTAAATCACGCAATGTGACGGGTTGAGTTGAGCAAAGCAATGCTGTTTCTAGGACACGCTTGGCCTGCGCCGTATTCATGGTGTCAATCTTCCGGGGTAAATGCGCCAATGGCGCGAACCGAGACACACTCTGATGATGTACTTAACCAGAAAAGGTCAAAATTCAGTGGTGCATCACATTGAAATGATTCAGATTGCATTTTCATGCAATCTACAAGCCTGAGGATCAGGTTTTTTCATTGTAACTGAGTGACCAAGCGCCAAGCAATTCTTGAAAGTCTGAAGGCAAACTTGACCTGAAAACCATCGTTTGATGGGTGATGGGGTGTTCGAAAGCCAGATGGTCAGCATGCAAGGCCTGACGGGGCATTAAGTTCAATTCAGAGCCGCCATACAGGGTATCGCCCAGCAAAGGCATTTTTAAGGCTGCCATGTGGACGCGAATTTGGTGCGTTCTGCCAGTCTCCAAGATACAACGGACCACTGCGCCATGGGCATTTTGACTTAATAGATGAAAATGGGTTAAAGCCAACTTGCCAGAATTTTTGCTCAAATCGACAGCCGCCATTCTCAAACGATTGGCAGGATCACGGCCAATGGCCAAGTCAACTGATTTTTTTTGGGGCCCCGTCCATGGCTTGTCGCTGACCGCTAAATACTGCCTCTTAACCTCCCGGGCCGCTATTTTTTTGACCAATCCGTCCATGGCAAGGCGTGTCCTGGCGACCACCATCAAGCCACTGGTGTCCTTGTCTAGTCGGTGAACAATGCCTGCTCGAGGCAAATCCATCAGGGATGAATCCATCCCCAAAAGTCCATTCATCAAAGTGCCAGACCAATTTCCAGGTGCTGGATGAACCACCAAGCCTGCGGGTTTATCGATGACTCTGAGAAATTCGTCTTCATAAATGACCTGCAGGTCGAGTGATTCAGGTTTAAAAGCTTGAGACTGGGGCGTAGCTCGCAATTCGATGGTCCATGCCTCACCTGCTTTGACCTTGGTGGACGACTTGGTGCAGGCCACACCTTGTCGGGTTACCGCGCCATCTTCCAAAAGTTGCTGCAAGTAGCTGCGAGAGAACTCTGGCACTGAGGCGGCCAGCATCTTGTCTAAACGTTGTCCATGAAAATCAGTTGGGACCACCAATGACCGGACCTCGACCAATGCCTCGGTTGCGACAGATTCAAAGAAACTTTCTTCTTGTGTGTCCTCAGGCTCGTCCTGACCAATGTGGCTCGATATAATCAATTTGGTTTATTTCCAAGGTTGCCAGATGTTGAACATCAGATTATCGGTGCTTGCGCTTACGTTTGTTGGCTTATCGGCCCCACTCTTGTCGGGTTGCGCTGGTTCGACCATCGATCCCACTGCTGTTTGGACGCCCGAGAAAATATACAGCGAGGCCCGCGATGAATCCAGTGCGGGCGCTTGGGACCGCGCTGCCATGTTGTTCGACAAATTGGAGGGCCGTGCTGCTGGCACCCCTTTGGCACAACAAGCTCAGATCGAGAAAGCCTACGCCCAATACCGATCTGGTGAAAAAGTGCAAGCTATTGCCACTTTGGATCGATTCCTCAAACTTCATCCCACAAGCCCTGCCGTTGACTATGCCCTTTACCTCAAAGGCTTGGTCAATTTCAATGACAACCTGGGCCTGTTTTCTTTCATTACCAAACAAGACCTTTCTGAACGCGATCAAAAGGCTGCCAAAGATTCCTTCGAATCTTTCAAAGAGTTAACTCAACGTTTCCCTGAGTCCAAGTACACACCCGATTCATTGCAACGCATGACCTACATCGTCAATTCATTGGCGTCTTATGAGGTACATGTTGCCCGTTACTACCTCAGCAAAGGTGCTTACGTGGCAGCCATTAACCGCGCCCAAGTTGCAATTACCGACTTCCCTGGTGTCCCTGCTACGAAAGAAGCCTTGGAGATCATGGTCAAGTCTTACGATGCCATGGGCATCAAAGAATTGAAAGCCGATGCGCAGCGCGTGCTGGACAAAAACTTCCCCGACACACCCAAACCAGAAACTAAGAAGCCTGGTTCATGGTGGAAGTTTTGGTAAGCTGCTGAACAGCCAACTCAAATTCTGACTCGCTGCCAATTCGGCGCATGGGTGGCAGACAAGACATCAAGCGTTTGCCGTAAGACATGCTGGTCAATCGAGGGTCACAAACCACCAACAGGCCCTGATCTGTTTCACTTCTAATCAAGCGCCCTGCACCTTGTTTCAGTGCTATGGCCGCTTCAGGCAAGCTGTAATCTGAGAAAGAACTTTTCCCCAAACATTCAAGTCTCTGCGAACGCGCTTCGACCAAGGGGTCATTGGGGGGCGGAAATGGCAATTTATCGATCACGACCAGTTGCAAAGCATCGCCAGGCACATCAAAGCCTTCCCAAAAAGAAGCCGACGCCACCAAGACACAGCCCATTCCGCCCAACTGTGCCCCTTCCCTGAAACGTTCCATGAGTCTTCTTTTAGGCCCTTGACCTTGAACCAGAACTTCCAACTCGCCCGTTTGCGCCAAAGCGGCGGTCAGGCTTTCGCCAATAGCACGCATGGCGTTTAACGTGGTCGTCAGGACCAAAGTACGCCCACCCAATTGACGAGCGTATTTTTCAACCCAAGCAGCCACTGTGCGGGTGTGCGAGAAATCATTGGGTTTGGGCATGCCTTTGGGCACATAAATGGCAGACATGCTTTCGTAATCGAAGGGGCTTGCGACCCTCAGTTTGCGGGCGTGCGCTAGACCACAAGGTTCTGTGAACCACATCATGTTTTCGTCTTCACCCAGCGTGGCCGATGTAAAGATCCAAGATTTGGAAGACCGATCTGGCTGAGCAGGTGCAGCGGTTTCTTGATGGCCCAATGGCTGAGCATCAGCGAATGACCGATTTAACATGAGGGTGTGAACCGCCTCTGAAATATCAAGGGGTGATTCGACCATGCGAAGTTGCGTGCCTACTTCTACCCATCGAACAGAGCCTTCTTTACACGCTGCTTGAAAATGATCGATGGCACTCAATTGCAAACTGACACGCTCATGCAAACGCACAAAATCGGGGGCCATCTCGCTGACGGTGTCTAATGCTGATTGGGCTGCATTCAAAGCCACTTGCATCTGCGCCATGGCGGTTAACCAATTGGCCGTATCAATGTCATCGGGAATAGGTTTTGCCCACCGAAGGCGTGACCCAGGACGGGCATGTTGTGCTATTAAACGCAAATCTCTTGTTGCTTTTTCCATCACGTTGCAAATGAGGGTCCAGTCCACCAAGCCTCGTGCAAATTGAATACCCGCCCCCAAAATGTCGCGAGTCAGTTCTAACAACTGACTGGTGCTCACGTGTCGACCTAAAAAATTGATGCCGATTTCATTGAGTTGATGCGCCTCATCAAAAACAACGGTTTGAACGGATGGCAACAATTCAGCCATGCCAGTTTCTCTGACATTCAAATCTGCAAAAAACAAATGGTGATTGATGACCACCACATCAGCAGACATGGCTTCCTTGCGCGCCAAGTTGACGTGACACGATTTGAAATTCGGACAGGGCGAACCCAAACAGTTGTCACGCGTGCTGGTAACCCATGGAATAACGGGGGATCGGTCATCCAAGCCTGACAATTCAGAGAGGTCGCCTGTTCGAGTGGTGTGTGACCATGTTTCAATCTTACTGAGGGCATGTGCGTGAACTCTGAGCGATGCATCTGAACTTTGTCGCGCTTGGGATAAGCGTTGAATACAAAGATAACTGCCGCGACCTTTGAGCAAAGCAACTCGAATTGGCAACTTCAAGACTTCGATCAATTTGGGAATGTCGCGAGAAAAAAGTTGATCTTGAAGAGCCTTGGTTGCTGTTGAAACCAAGGCACGCTGACCACTCAAAAGGACAGGGACCAAATACGCAAAAGTTTTACCGACACCGGTGCCAGCTTCTACGACCAACTCACCCCCGTTGACGATGGTGTCGGTGACCGCCAATGCCATTTCAGTTTGTCCCAAACGAGGTTTGAAATGAGGAGCTGCCTGTGCCAGAACGCCGTCAGAGGTAAAGACGTTTTGGACGGAAACAGTCAATGAACTCAAGGTGCGGCCTTGACAGATTGCGGTGCACCTTCAGGCGCAGACGACTTGTCATTCAGTCTTTGAATGCGATCAGCTTCTTTAAGTGCTCTGCGTTGGTTGTTCAAAGTCAATTCAAGTTGTTCAATGGGTGCAAGGCGTTGGTATTTTTCTCGTTTCGCCTTGGCCAAACAATCGTTGACAGCAAAAAGTTGCCAACAGGATTTAACTTCATTTTGATAGCGTTGCAACACCAAGTTTTTGGCATCATTCAAGGCGGCAGTTTCGTCAGCCATGCGCTTTAATGACATGGGCGCACTTTGATCGGCCGCCATGGCATGAAAGGATGTGATCATCACAAGTCCAATGAAAGTTGCCAATGATTTCTGAAACGGCTTCATGTCAGTTGTGTGTCGACAGTTCGATGTTCTAACGCTAAAAATTCAGACGATTGCATTTCGTGCAATCGAGAAATGGTTCTGGGAAATTCATGCGCCAGAGGACCTTCCGTATAAAGAGCTTCTGGTTGAACTTCGGCAGAAAGAATCAATTTAACACGCCTGTCGTAAAGAACATCAATCAACCAAGTAAATCGCCTTGCTTCTGATGCCATCCGAGGAGGCATCGTGGGTACATTACTCAAAAGGACAGTATGAAATTGCGTTGCAATTTCAAGGTAATCATTCTGCGATCTAGGCCCGCCGCAGAGCGCTCTGAAGTCAAACCAAACAACACCACCAGCGCGCCGCCGAGACTGTATTTCACGCGCTTCAATGTGCAAAATGGGGTTCTCGTCGGGTCCACTCACCAACTGATTAAACGCATCTGTCATGGCGGAATCTGCCGATTCGCCCAAAGGGCAGTGGTACAGCTTGACCATCTCAAGGGTACGCCGGCGATAGTCTGTGCCGTTGTCGACATTGAGAACTTCCATTCTCTGATTCAACAAAGCAATGGCTGGCAACAGTCGATCACGGTGCAATCCGTCTGGGTACAGATTGTCGGGTTTGAAATTTGATGTGGTGACAAAGCTCACCCCATTGTCAAATAAGGACACCAACAATCGATGCAAGATCATGGCATCGGTGATGTCGGCGACGTGAAATTCATCAAAGCAGATCAGTTGGTATCGTTTGGCCATCCGACGACCCAATTCGTCCAGTGGATTCACAGTTCCCTGCATCAGGGCCAACTCGCGATGGACTTCGCGCATGAACTCATGGAAATGCAAACGAGTTTTGTCTTTGACAGGAACCGCATTGAAAAAACAATCCATCAAGAAGCTCTTGCCACGCCCTACCCCTCCAAACATGTACACACCACGAGGCAGTTCTGGTTTTTTCTTCAAAAATCGAAATGGACTTTTGATGCTTTCTTGATAGGCAGCCCATTCTTGAGCGCAGCGTTCTAAGGCTTCAACCGCACGCAATTGGGCGGGGTCAGCCTGATAGCCTCTGTTGAGAAGTTCTTGGTCATAGGCTAAGCGAACGGACATGTGCAAGTGCTTTAAGGTTCTGTGAAAAGAGAAAACCCGGGGCATGCCCGGGCTTCATAGTTTAACGAGACTTCAAAAACTTAGAAGTTCAGGGTCCGTTTGTCCACTGCCAAAGCAGCTTCTTTGGTGGCTTCACTCAAGGAGGGGTGTGCATGGCAGATACGGGCAATGTCTTCCGCACTGGCACGGAACTCCATGGCGACAACCGCCTCAGAAATCAATTCGCTGGCCATGGGGCCAACAATGTGCACGCCAAGGATTTCGTCAGTCTTAGCGTCAGCCAAGAACTTGACCATACCGGTTGTATCGCCTAAAGCGCGGGCACGACCGTTGGCCAAAAATGGGAATGTACCAGCCTTGTAAGCAACGCCATCGGCTTTGAGTTGTTGCTCAGTACGGCCCACCCATGCAATTTCTGGGCTGGTGTAAATGACCCAAGGAATGGTGTTGAAGTTGACGTGACCGTGCTGACCTGCAATGCGTTCGGCCACAGCAACGCCCTCTTCCTCGGCTTTGTGAGCAAGCATAGGGCCTCGAACCACATCACCCACCGCCCAAACGCCTGGCAAATTGGTTTTGCAATCGGCATCAACAACGATGGCACCGCGTTCGTCGAGTTGAAGACCCACAGCTTCTGCATTCAAACCAATGGTGTTGGGTACACGGCCAATGGACACGATCAATTTGTCTGCATCAATGCTAAGGCTTTCGCCCTTTGCATTGGTGTAAGCCACTTTGACGCCTTTTTTACCGTTTTGAATCTCACCCACTTTAACGCCAAGTTCAATTTTCAAACCTTGCTTGTCGAAAGCTTTCTTGGCTTCTTTGGCAATCTGTTCGTCAACGGCACCCAAGAAGGTTGGCAAACCTTCCAAGATGGTGACTTCAGAACCTAAACGGCGCCACACAGAACCCATTTCTAGACCAATGACACCAGAGCCAATGAGCACCAATTTCTTGGGCACAGCACCGACTTTCAACGCGCCATCGTTGGACAGAACATTGACTTCATCAAACGGCGTACCAGGCAGTGCACGCGCATTTGAACCGGTCGCCACAATGATGTTTTTACCAACCAAAGTTTCGTTGGCAGCACCTGTCACATTCACTTCGTAGCCGCCTTCAACCGCTTTGCTGAATGCTGCGCGACCATGGAAAAAAGCAACTTTGTTCTTTTTGAACAAGTACAAAATACCATCGTTGTTTTGTTTCACAACAGTGTCTTTGCGCGCAATCATTTTGGCAATGTCCATGCTAACGCCCTTCATCTCAATGCCGTGATCGGCAAAGTGATGATTGGCTTGCTCGAAATGCTCAGACGATTGCAACAAGGCCTTTGAAGGAATACAGCCTACATTGGTACAAGTACCGCCTGGTGCTGGGCCCCCTGCTGCATTTTTCCATTCGTCGACACATGCGACTTGAAATCCAAGTTGCGCTGCACGAATGGCAGCGATGTAACCACCGGGGCCGCCACCAATGACGACCACATCAAATTGTTTGCTCATGCGAATGTCCAGTCTTAGATATCAAACAACAAGCGTGATGGATCTTCCAGCGCTTCTTTCATGGCCACCAAGCCCAAGACAGCTTCACGGCCGTCAATGATGCGGTGGTCGTAAGACATGGCGAAATAGTTCATGGGACGAATGACCACTTGGCCGTTTTCAACCATGGCGCGATCTTTGGTGGCATGGACTCCCAAGATGGCTGACTGTGGTGGGTTGATGATAGGCGTCGACATCATGGAGCCGAAGGTACCACCATTGGAAATAGAGAACGTACCGCCTGTCATGTCTTCAATGCCCAATTTACCGTCCTTGGCTTTAGCGCCAAACTCGGCAATTTTCTTCTCAATGTCGGCAAAGCTCATTTGATCGGCATTGCGCAAAATAGGCACAACCAAGCCGCGGGGTGAACCCACAGCAATGCCGATGTCGAAGTAACCGTGATACACGATGTCATTGCCATCAACAGATGCATTCAGCACAGGGAATTTCTTCAAAGCGTGAACAGCCGCTTTAACGAAGAAGCTCATAAAGCCCAACTTGATGCCGTGTTCTTTTTCAAACTTGTCTTGGAAGCGCTTGCGCATTTCCATGACTGGCGCCATGTTGATTTCATTGAAAGTTGTCAGAATGGCATTGGTCGATTGGGATTGCAACAAACGCTCAGCCACACGTGCACGCAAACGTGTCATGGGTACGCGTTGTTCAGGGCGCTCACCTAAGTTAACGACAGGTGCTGCCACTTGCGGCAAAGACGTTGTAGGTACGCCAGTTGGAATTGACACTTGCGCGGCAGGCTTAGCACCGCCAGCAACTGCAGACAACACATCACCTTTGGTCACGCGGCCATCCTTACCGGAGCCGGCAACGGAGCCTGAAGCCAAGTTGTTGTCAGCCATCAG
>JBIKJX010000057.1:0-8747 GCA_044360785.1 Limnohabitans sp. | reverse complement strand
AAAATCGTGGGGGTTGCCTTCAGCGCTGAAGTCGCTGACGGCGGCGCCGAAAGTTCTGACTTCACTCCAGCAACCTTGATTCAAGACGCGGGTCAAACTCTCTTCGAGCCCATTCACCACCAAGCGCCCTCGACCTGGCACCGTCCGCACCAAGTGATGGAATTGTTTTTCGATGGCTTTCAAGTCTTCAAAAATGTCGGCGTGGTCAAACTCCAGGTTGTTCAAAATGGCTGTGCGTGGTCTGTAATGAACAAACTTGCTGCGCTTGTCAAAAAAGGCGGTGTCGTACTCATCGGCTTCAATCACAAAGTAGTTTCGGGCATGGCCTGATACGACTTCCCCCAAACGCGCTGACACACCAAAATTGAGGGGCACGCCGCCCACCAAAAAGCCTGGCTTTAAGCTGGCCGCTTCCAAGATCCAAGTCAACATGGAGGTGGTGGAAGTTTTGCCATGGGTACCTGCGACTGCCAGGACATGCCGGCTCTGCAACACATGTTCAGACAACCATTGGGGACCGCTGGTATAGGGCGCCCCTGACTCAAGAATGGCTTCCATCAGGGGAAATTTGGGCTCCCCCGAGGGCAATCGGCTGCGACTGACCACATTGCCAATGACGTACAAATCAGGTTTGAGTTTCAACTGATCGATGTCAAAGCCCTCAATCAACTCAATGCCCAATGCTTCTAATTGGTGGCTCATTGGCGGGTAAACGCCAGCATCACAGCCAGTGACCTTGTGCCCGGCCTCTCTGGCCAATGCGGCCAAGCCGCCCATGAATGTTCCGCAAATGCCCAAAATATGTATATGCATAAGGGGATTTTAGGCGGTGCACAATGCAGTTATGACAGATTTGACAGACGAAATTGCAGCTTCTGCAGCCCAGTGTGTGGTGGAGGAGGGCTTGGAATATGGGCCCGCCAAACGACGTGCACTCAAAGTATTGGGATTACCGCCCAAAACACCGTTGCCCAACAACGATCAAGTGGAAGCGCAAGTGCGTGAGTACATTGAATTGTTCTGTGCAGACACCCAGCCCCTTGAGTTGTTGGCATTGCGTCAACATGCTTGGATGTGGATGAACCGCTTGGCGGCCTTTCGGCCTTATTTAGGGGGTGCCGTTTGGCATGGGACTGCGACACGTTTGTCTGACATTTATTTGCAGTTGTTTTGTGATGATGCCAAGTCCACTGAAATTGAGTTGATCAACCAAGGGGTTGAGTTTGAAGCTCGGACAGTCAATGGTCTCCATGGCGAGCCTGTTGAGGCCTTGAGCATTCACAGTTTCTGCAAGGAGTTGGGGGAAGAAATTGGCGTTCATTTGTTGATCAATGACTATGACGATGTGCGCGGTGCCTTGAAATTGGACGCTCAGGGGCGTTCACCCAGGGGTGATGCAGAGGCAGTTAAACGATTAATTGAGGCATGATGTACTTATGAAGAACGAAGATATTGAAAATTCTCAGCTAGAAGCCGCTTCTCTGTCTGCTTCAACTCCCAATCGCCGGACATGGATGGTCGGCGGCTTGGGTGTGGCTGCTGGCTTGGCAGGTGCGCTGGTGGCCTGGCAAAAGTTTGAGCCCCATGCGGTCATGGACGAGGCTGTCTTGAATTTTTGGACGCAATCCTTCGAAAGGCCTGAGGGTGGCACATTGCGCATGCAAGAATTTCAAGGAAAGCCCTTGCTGATCAACTTTTGGGCGACCTGGTGCCCACCTTGTATTGAAGAACTGCCGTTAATTGACGCCTTTTTCAATCAAAATAAGTCTAAATCCCTGCAAGTAATTGGTTTGGCTGTAGATCAACCCAGCATGGTGAGGCGCTACTTGACTCAAAAGCCATTGAGCTTTCCAGTCGGTTTGGCTGGATTGAATGGCACTGAACTGGGTCGAACATTAGGCAATGCTCAAAGTGTTTTGCCTTTTAGTGCCATTTTCGATGCAAAAGGAAGGCTTTTAGCCCAAAAAGCCGGCAAATTAGATCAAGCAGACCTAGACGCCTGGTTGAAAAAGGTCATTTAAGGGCCTTTTCGTCGAGGATTTAGATTTTTCTCGCTTCGATGGCGTGAAATGATTGCTTCCAATTTTGAGAAATGAGAGCATTTGTAGCTATTTAAGCGTGTTTTTAGTGTAAATTCACCGCTTTCGACAGCAAACACAAGGGGTAGCATGGATTTGCGCAAACTCAAAACCTTGATCGACTTGGTTTCCGACTCTAACGTCACAGAACTGGAAATCACTGAAGCAGAAGGCAAGGTCAGAATTGTCAAAGGCCCTTCAGGCACTGCAGCGCCTGTATTGACCCAACAAGTGATGATGCCCGCTGTGGCACCCGTGATTTCTGCACCCCTTGCACCCACCGCTTCCGAAATTGCAGACGCTGCCGCAGTCACAGCTGCCGCCGTGGCCGCAGAAGCCGCTGCCGCAGGCCATGCCGTCAAGTCGCCAATGGTGGGCACTTTCTATCGCTCGTCCAGCCCAGGTGCTGCGCCATTTGTTCAAGTGGGCGACACCGTCAAAGAAGGCGACACCTTGTGCATCATTGAAGCCATGAAAATTTTGAACGAAATTGAGTCGGACAAAGCAGGCGTGGTGAAGCAGGTCTTGTGCGAAAACGGTCAAGCTGTTGAATACGGCCAAACCCTCTACATCATTGAATAAGCCACCAGGAATTTTATGTTCAAGAAAATTCTGGTTGCGAATCGCGGCGAAATTGCACTGCGAATTCAGCGCGCATGCCGTGAACTTGGCATCAAAGCGGTCATGGTTTATTCAGAAGCCGACCGTGAAGCCAAATATGTCAAGTTGGCAGAAGAGGCCGTCTGTATTGGCCCCGCCGCTTCTACTCTAAGTTACCTCAACATGCCGGCCATTATTTCAGCGGCCGAAGTCACCGATGCCGAAGCCATTCACCCAGGTTATGGTTTCCTGAGTGAAAACGCAGACTTTGCCGAGCGTGTTGAAAAAAGCGGTTTCCAATTCATTGGCCCAGCCCCCGAATCCATTCGCATCATGGGCGACAAGGTGTCTGCCAAGCAGGCCATGATCAAGGCGGGTGTGCCATGCGTCCCTGGCTCTGAAGGCGAGTTGCCCGACGACCCTGCCCAAATTCGCCGAATTGCCAAAAGCATAGGCTATCCCGTCATCATCAAAGCCGCTGGCGGCGGCGGTGGACGAGGTATGCGCGTGGTGCACACCGAAGCGGCATTGATCAATGCCGTCCAAATGACCAAGGCAGAAGCGGGCGCCGCTTTCAGCAATCCTTCGGTCTACATGGAAAAGTATCTGCAGAACCCGCGCCACATTGAAATTCAAATACTGGCCGACAAACACCGAAACGCGGTGTATTTGGGTGAGCGCGATTGCTCGATGCAAAGACGTCATCAAAAAGTGTTGGAAGAAGCGCCTGCACCCGGCATTCCCCGCAAGCTCATTGACAAAATTGGCGAGCGCTGTGTGGCAGCCTGTAAAAAAATCAATTACCGCGGGGCCGGTACCTTTGAGTTCCTCTACGAAAACGGCGAGTTCTATTTCATTGAAATGAACACACGCGTGCAAGTCGAGCACCCTGTCACGGAATGGGTCACAGGCATTGACATTGTGAAGACTCAAATCATGGTGGCTGCCGGTGAAAAACTGCCATTCACACAGCGTCAAATTCAAATCAAGGGCCATGCCATCGAATGCCGCGTGAATGCCGAAGACCCCTTCAAGTTCACGCCATCGCCCGGCCGAATTACAACTTGGCATGCGCCCGGTGGCCCAGGTATTCGTGTTGACTCACACGTTTACAACAATTACTTTGTGCCCCCCAATTACGATTCCATGATTGGCAAAATCATTGCCCATGGTGATACACGCGAGCAAGCCATGGCGCGCATGCAAACGGCTTTGTCTGAAACCGTCGTGGAAGGCATCAGCACCAACATTCCTTTGCACCGAGAAATTTTGCGTGATTCAAAATTTGTAGCCGGTGGCACCAACATTCATTACTTGGAAGAGTGGTTGCGTCATCGCAAAATCTAATCCATGTACGAATTGAACCTGTTGTGCCCAGAGGCACACGTTGAAGATCTGAGCGAAGCCCTTGAAGCACTGGATGCTTTGAGTGTGTCTGTCGAAGACGCTGATGCGCAAACCGAACACGAACAGGCTTTGTTTGGAGAACCCGGCATGCCGCCACCCAAAGAAGGCTGGCAGCGCTCCAAAGTTGTCGCCTTGTTTGCCAAAGAAGAAGACGCCAAAGAAGCGGCAGTTTTGTTGGCGGCTCAAGACTTCTTTGAATCGTGTCAAATCTTGTCAATTGCCGTTGTGCCCGATCAAGATTGGGTCAGGCTCACGCAGTCTCAATTTGCGCCTGTCGAGATTACGCCTGAATTTTGGATTGTGCCCACGTGGCATGAACCACCAGCGCAAGCCCGGAAAATCATTCGACTGGACCCTGGTTTGGCTTTTGGTACTGGGACACACCCCACCACGCGCATGTGCCTCAGGTGGATTGCCACCCACGAAGTTCAAGGTCAACGCGTCCTAGACTATGGGTGTGGCTCAGGCATTCTGGCCATTGGCGCTGGCAAATTTGGCGCGCAAAGCATTGACGCTGTCGACATCGATGAAGCGGCCGTCAGTGCCACCTTGCTCAACGCTCAAGCCAATGAGGTCAGTTTGAATGCAGGCTTGCCAGACATGGCCGTGGGTACTTATCAAACGGTACTGGCCAATATTCTGGCCACACCGCTCAAGGTATTGGCGCCTTTGTTGTGTCAACATGTGGCCTCGGGCGGGCATTTGGTTTTGGCTGGCATCTTGGATCGACAAGCGGAAGAACTGATTCAAGCTTATGCCCCCTTCTTGAACTTGGCAGTGGCTGATCGAGAGGATGGCTGGATTCTGATGACAGCCCGCAGCCCCTCAGCCAACTGACCACCATGGCCCACAAAGGTTTGATTGCCTGGGCCGTCCTTGGTATTTTGGGCCTTGTCGTTCAGGCAACTTTGTTTTTCAAAGACAGTTTGGCGGCACATCATCCGCAATGGCGCGAAGCCTTAACTGTTATTTGCAAATGGGCAGCATGCCAAATAGAGCCTTTGCAACTGGCCGACGCAGTCCTCATTGACCATGCCGCCATTGATTTGATCACTGAGCAAGAAGCGCTATCAAATACCGTGACCACGGTGGATGCGCTGGATGCATCCCTGATGAACTTGGCACTTTGGCGGTTTCAGATCACCTTGCGAAACGCTGAAAAAATTTCGGTGGCCATGCCGTGGATAGAACTCACTTTGACCGACTTGCAAGATCGACCCGTCATGCGACAAGTGTTCAATCCCGCGGACTTTGGTGCGCCCAAGGTTTTAAAAGCCGGCGAAATATGGTCTCAGGACTTGCGACTTCGTTTGGCCAACGAGCAAATTGGTTTTCTTGGCTACCGCTTGCAGACTTTTTACCCCTGACGCTAGCAACAAAAAAGCCCGACGCTTTTCAGCATCGGGCTTTGCTTTCGCTTAGCGATTCAAGCTTGAATCAAGGCTTAGCGGCCGAAGGAAACGGCCATGCAGCTTGAGGATTCAGTGCTGTCGCAGCGGGAGCAGGGGCAGCGGGTGCTTTCGCTGCTTTCTTAGCGGCTTTTTTAGCAGGCTTTTTAGCGGCTTTTTTAGGAGCGGCTTTTTTAGCTGCTTTCTTAGCTACGGCTTTCTTAGCGGCTTTTTTAGGAGCTGCTTTCTTAGCGGCGGCTTTCTTTGGGGCTGCTGCTTTTTTAGGAGCTGCTGCCTTCTTTGCTACGGCCTTCTTAGGAGCTGCTTTTTTAGGAGCTGCTGCCTTCTTTGCTACGGCCTTCTTGGGAGCTGCTTTTTTAGGAGCTGCTGCCTTCTTTGGAGCTGCCTTTTTGGGAGCAGCGGCTTTCTTCACGACGGCTTTTTTAGGAGCCGCTTTTTTTGCTGCGACTTTTTTGGGTGCCGCTTTTTTTGCAGTTGCCATGATTTTTTTCTCCTTGATCAATTAGAAAAATCAACAGAGGGAAACACTTTGCGAATGTTGGAGTCGCAAAGCGATTCAAGGTGCTGAGGGCAAGCCTCAACACCTTGAACACGGGAAAACCTCACCCCAGCGCCGCTGAGTGCGGGCGTGGCATGAGGTTTAAACAGAATCGTCATGTTTGAATAATTAATCCCAAGACAGGGCGCCGCCCGACTGGTATTCAATGACGCGGGTCTCGAAGAAATTGCGTTCTTTCTTCAAGTCAATCATTTCACTCATCCATGGGAAGGGGTTCTCTTCATTGGGGAAGAGGGCTTCCAGACCGATTTGTGTGGCACGGCGGTTGGCGATGTAGCGCAAATAGCCTTTGAACATGGAAGCGTTGAGGCCGAGCACGCCGCGTGGCATGGTGTCTTCAGCGTAGCGGTATTCGAGTTCGACAGCTTTCAAGAACAACTCATTGATTTCTGCTTTGAATTCAGCGGTCCACAGCTGTGGGTTCTCGAGTTTGATCTGATTGATCAAGTCGATGCCGAAATTGCAGTGCATGGATTCGTCGCGCAAGATGTACTGGTACTGCTCGGCAGCACCCGTCATTTTGTTTTGACGACCCAAGGCCAGAATTTGGGTGAAACCAACATAGAAGAACAAACCTTCCATGAGACACGCAAACACGATGAGTGACTTTAGAAGCGTTTGATCGGTTTCCTGGGTGCCCGTTTTGAAGTGCGGGTCCATGATGGCGTGAATGAACGGGATCAGGAACTCGTCTTTGTCACGGATGGACTTAACTTCGTTGTAAGCGTTGAAGATTTCGCTTTCGTCCAGACCCAATGACTCAGTGATGTACTGATAAGCATGGGTGTGAATGGCTTCTTCAAAGGCTTGGCGCAACAAGAACTGACGGCACTCAGGTGCAGTGATATGGCGGTAGGTGCCCAAAGTGATGTTGTTGGCAGCCAAAGAATCGGCTGTGACAAAGAAACCCAAGTTGCGCTTGACCAAGCGACGCTCGTCTTCTGTCAAACCGTTGGGGTCTTTCCAAAGTGCAATGTCGCGAGTCATGTTGACTTCTTGCGGCATCCAGTGGTTGGCGCAAGTGGCGAGGTATTTTTCCCAGGCCCATTTGTATTTGAAAGGCACCAACTGGTTGACGTCGGTTTGGCCATTGATGATGCGCTTGTCTGCGGCATTGACGCGTTTTGCAGCACCAGAAGAAGTGCTGTGCGCTTGAGGCGCTGCCTGTGTGGCAGCTGTCATGACGGGAGATGGTATTGCCGTGATGGTGTTGACAGTTGAAGCACCAGCACTGAATGAAGACAGATCGGCGAAGCGATCAGTAGATGGACCGCTTGGGGGGAAGCTTGGCATTGCAGGTTGCAATGCAGGTTTAGATGAATCGTCCCAGGACAACATAGAAATTTCCAATGTGTGAATTATGAAAGCTTGCGAACAAAATGCAAAGCAATGTTTTTAAATGAAATCAAATCACGCGAAGAAGTGTTGTGCTTTTGCATCGTCTTGAATTTTAATGAATCGCAAAATTCTTCGTCGTGATTTCTCGAATTAACTTTTTTATTTTTTGGAAATTAAAAAATTATTGGCAAGCTTCGCAGCCCTCATCATCGATGGCGGTGAACTTCACATCAGTGGCCGGCATTGTAGAAAATTGCGAAGCCACAGAGGCACCGGATGCTGCCGTACCAACTGTTGAAGCACCAGACGACACAGCGTTCATTTGGTTGTTCGACACCGTTGATTTTTCAGCGTGTGTTGCACTGATGGTGCGCAAGTAATAAGTGGTTTTGAGACCGCGCAGCCAAGCCAGTTTGTAGGTGTCATCAAGCTTCTTGCCAGATGCGCCCGACATGTAGATGTTGAGTGACTGTGCTTGGTCAATCCATTTTTGACGACGTGCAGCCGCTTCCACAATCCATGTGGTTTCTACTTCAAACGCAGTCGCGTACAAGGACTTGATTTCTTGCGGCACACGGTCGATGGGGCGCAGAGATCCGTCGAAGTGTTTCAAGTCCATGACCATCACATCGTCCCACAGGCCCAAGCGCTTCAAGTCGCGCACCAAGTAGCTGTTGATGATGGTGAATTCGCCAGACAAGTTGGACTTGACTGACAAGTTGCCGAAGCAAGGCTCGATACAAGCGTCAACACCAATGATGTTGGAGATGGTGGCGGTCGGCGCAATGGCCACGCAGTTGGAATTACGCATGCCGTCTTTGGCAATTTTCTTGCGCAAAGCATCCCAGTCCATGGTGCTGCTGCGGTCCACTTCCACATAACCACCACGGGCTTGTTGCAACAGGTCGAGGGTGTCCAAAGGCAAGATGCCTTGGTCCCACAAAGAGCCCTTGTAGCTAGAGTACTTGCCGCGCTCAGCTGCCAATTCTGTGGAAGCCCAGTAAGCGTAGTAGCAGATCGCTTCCATGGAAGTGTCGGCAAATTGCACGGCTTCTTGGGAGGCGTAAGGCACGCGCATTTGATAGAGCGCATCTTGGAAACCCATCAGGCCCAAGCCCACAGGACGGTGACGCATGTTGGAATCACGCGCTTTTTTGACTGCGTAGTAGTTGATGTCGATCACGTTGTCGAGCATGCGCATGGCCGTTTTGATGGTGCGCTGCAGTTTGGCGTGGTCGATTTGTTTGCCGTTGGGGCCGTCCATCAAGTGCTGTGGCAAGTTGACGGAGCCCAAGTTACACACAGCAGTTTCGGTGTCGCTGGTGTTCAAAGTGATTTCGGTGCACAGGTTGGACG
>JBIKJX010000056.1:0-8799 GCA_044360785.1 Limnohabitans sp. | reverse complement strand
GCAAATACATTGAAAAAGACGCAGCCTTAGAGCGTCGTTTTCAAAAGATTTTGGTGGGCGAGCCTAGCGTTGAAGCGACCATTGCCATTCTCCGTGGCCTTCAAGAAAAATATGAAATTCACCATGGTGTCGACATCACTGACCCCGCCATTGTGGCGGCAGCAGAACTCAGTCACCGGTACATCACAGACCGTTTCTTGCCCGATAAAGCCATTGATTTGATCGACGAAGCGGCTTCCAAAATCAAAATTGAAATTGATTCAAAACCTGAAGTGATCGACAAATTAGACCGCCGTCTGATCCAACTTCAAATCGAAAGAGAAGCTGTCAAGAAAGAAACTGATGAAGCTTCTCAAAAACGATTGGGCTTGATCGAGGAAGAAATTGTCAGTTTGAAAAAAGAAGCGGCAGACCTCGAGGAAATCTGGAAAACAGAAAAAGCGCAAGCACAGGGCAGTCAAAATGTGCGCGAAAAAATTGATCATCTGCGTCAGCAAATAGAAGAACTCACTCGCAAAGGCGACTTCAATAAAGTCGCAGAGTTGCAATATGGCAAGTTGCCAGAGCTTGAAAAACTGCTGAAAGAAACTCAGGCCAAGGAGCTCAATCCAGTTGCGGGGGCGCTTCCTCGTTTGCTGCGGACCCAAGTGGGTGCCGAAGAAATTGCAGAAGTGGTCAGTCGCGCAACCGGCATCCCCGTGTCAAAAATGATGCAAGGTGAGCGCGAGAAATTATTGCAAATGGAAGTGAAGCTGCACGAACGCGTGGTGGGGCAAGACGAGGCCATCGCTGCTGTGTCGCATGCAATTCGCCGGTCGCGTTCGGGGTTGTCTGATCCTCAACGCCCCACAGGCTCTTTCTTGTTTTTGGGGCCAACAGGAGTTGGCAAAACAGAACTGTGCAAAGCTTTGGCAGGGTTCCTGTTTGACAGCGAGGATCACCTCATTCGAATCGACATGAGTGAGTTCATGGAGAAACATTCTGTTGCCAGACTTATCGGCGCGCCGCCTGGCTATGTGGGGTATGAAGAGGGCGGTTATTTGACGGAAGCTGTTCGTCGCAAACCCTATTCAGTCTTGTTATTGGACGAAGTGGAAAAAGCACACCCCGATGTGTTCAATGTTCTATTGCAAGTGCTTGATGATGGTCGCCTCACCGATGGGCAAGGTCGAACTGTCGACTTTAAGAACACCGTCATTGTGATGACCTCCAACATTGGCTCTCATTTGATTCAGGCCATGGTGGGCCAACCCAATGAGGACATCAAAGAGGCTGTTTGGGGGGAGCTCAAAAATCATTTCAGACCCGAGTTCTTGAACCGCATCGATGAAACAGTTGTCTTTCACAGTTTGGATGCCAAACACATCGAGTCGATTGCCAAAATTCAGTTGCAGATCTTGGAAGCCCGATTGGCCAAAATGGATTTGCATTTGGAGATCTCCACTGCTGCCCTGGCCGAATTGGCCAAAGTGGGATTTGATCCGGTCTTTGGTGCTCGGCCATTGAAACGTGCCGTTCAACAGAGAATAGAAAACCCATTGTCCAAGTTGTTGCTCGAAGGCCGGTTTTTGCCCAAATCCATCATTCCGGTCGATGTTGATCCAGTCAAAGAACCTGGCGTGTTCAAATTCGATCGGGTAGTCAACTAAAGCTCACCTTTGTTGCGTGCTGTTGCAGCTTTGAAAGTATCATGCGGCCACTACCAAGTGAGGCCGTATGAACGATCAATATACCCATCTCAGTGAGCTGAACTCTGCCGACCAAATCGGGGGACATCTTTTAGTTGAATGCTTGATTGCACAAGGTGTGACCCATGCATTTGGGGTTCCTGGTGAAAGTTATTTGGCTGTTCTCGATGGCTTTCATCGGTACCAAAACCAAATTGAGTTCGTAACGTGTCGCCAAGAGGGTGGGGCTGCATTCATGGCAGACGCACAAGGTCGATTAACGGGCCGTCCTGGCATTTGTTTTGTCACCCGAGGGCCTGGTGCTACCAACGCGTCAATTGGCGTTCATACAGCCTTCCAGGACTCAACACCCATGATCTTGTTTGTGGGTGATGTGGCCAGCGACACACGCGATCGCGAAGCATTCCAAGAGGTTGATTTCTGCGCATTTTTTGGGCCGAGCACCAAAGGCATGGCCAAACGGGTGGAGCGAATTGACGACGCAAGACGCATTCCTGAGTACGTCGCTCGTGCCTTTGCAACTGCCATGAATGGCCGTCCTGGTCCTGTGGTTTTGGTGCTGCCAGAGGACATGCTGACGCACAGCGTGTCTTCAAGGCCTTTGCCAAAAATTGAGCCAGTCGAAGCATGGAGTGATCCTGGCAGCTTGAGATCCCTGCGAGAAATGCTTTTGCAGGCGCAGCGGCCATTCGTCATTGCGGGCGGTGGCGGGTGGACTGTTCAAGCCGCACAAGCACTTCAAAGATTTGCCGAAAATTGGCAGCTCCCAGTTGGCAACGCGTTTAGGTTTCAAGACACGTTTGACAATTTCCATCCAAATTATGCAGGCGATGTTGGCATTGGCATCAATCCCAAATTGGCGCAACGCATCAAGGACAGCGATCTCATTTTGGCAATCGGTCCCCGGTTGGGAGAAATGACAACCAGCGGTTACACGCTTTTAGAAGTACCTAAGCCACGCCAAAAATTAGTTCACATCCACGCCAGTGCCGAAGAACTCAATCGGGTCTACCATGCCGATTTGGCGATTTGTGCCACCATGAATGCGGCAGCAAGGAGTTTGGAAGTTTTGACGGCACCCGTCCAAGTGCCTTGGACCGATTGGACAAAGCAAGCCAATGCCGATTACGTCGACAACACGCAGCCTCAGACTATTTTGGGGCTGGCAAACGATTCCGATGAAGGCTTGGTCAACATGCCAGAGGTTGTCGCTGCCTTGCAAAGACATTTGCCTAACGATGCTGTTTTAACCAACGGCGCAGGTAACTTTGCAAGCTGGGTCCATCGGTATTTCAAGCACCATGGTTTAAGCAAAGGTTTTAAAACACAGCTAGCGCCTACTGTGGGGGCCATGGGTTATGGCGTGCCTGCAGGAATTGCTGCTGCCATCGTGTCAAATCGTGTGGCATTCACGATAGCAGGCGATGGTGATTTTTTGATGAACGGTCAGGAGTTGGCGACGGCTTCTCAACACGGTGCGAAATCAATCGTTGTACTTTTGAACAATGGCATGTATGGCACCATTCGCATGCACCAAGAGCGCGAATTTCCCACGCACACCTTGGGGTCTCACCTCAACAATCCAAACTTTGCCAACTTGGCCAATGCGTATGGGTACGTTGGTATTCGAATTCATCGAACCGAAGAATTTGAACCCGCCCTCATCGAAGCACTGCAACGAGCGCAAGGGACGTTGATTGAAATCATGCTCAATCCAGAAGCCATCACCACCCGCGTCACGCTCAGTGCAATCACGCAAAATGCACTGAAAAGTCAAAAGTGAATGACCTATAAAAAAAGCCGGAAGAATCCGGCTTTTTTTGAAAGTACGCTGAATTACTTCAGGTGCTTACCGATCAGGCCAGCCAATTCGAACATGGTGACTTGCGCTTTACCGAAGACAGCTTTGAGTTTGTCGTCGGCATTGATGTTGCGCTTGTTGACCTTGTCTTGCAGGCCGTTTTTCTTGATGTAAACCCACAGCTTGCTCACAACTTCAGTACGTGGCAGAGGTGCTGCACCCACCACAGCTGCCAAAGCGGCGCTAGGTGTCAAAGCCTTCATGAAGGCTGCATTGGGTGTGCGCTTCTTAGCAGGGGCCTTTTTGGCTGCTGGCTTTTTAGCTGGAGCAGCTTTCTTGGCAGGAGCAGCTTTTTTAGCTGGAGCAGCTTTCTTGGCTGGAGCAGCCTTTTTAGCTGGAGCAGCTTTTTTCGCTGCGGGTTTTTTGGCGGGTGCTGCTTTCTTTGCAGGAGCAGCTTTTTTTGCCGGGGTCTTTTTTGCAGTTGCCATTTTTAAAATTCCTTAAGTCGGAAGTTGGTTCGCAGCCGGAAACTTATTTATCCGGCTGAGCGCATGCTAATAGAGAAAATGCATGTTTCCAAGGGGAGAGCGACATTTTTTTGACCACTTTGTTGCAGATATCCCTCTTGATTAAAAAATGGAATTGACATCGCGTCGAAACAAGATGTTTTTCAATGAGGTTCATTCTGATTCAAATATTGCAATCATTTTTCACATTGCAAAAAATAAGGATGTTGCATTGCATCATTTTTTCTCAATATGAGAAACATAATTTCATTATGAGAAAAGATAACATTAAGTTATTGAAAATAAAGGAAAAAATAAATGTCTTATATAAGACATAAGATGGTGGTTAACTCTTCTATAAGACTAGAATTTGACCCAGTGCCGAAGCTTTTTTGCCAATTGGCCTAAACATCAACCACTCTGAAGGAAATCGTCATGCCACAAAACCTCATTGAACAACTGAGCCGTGAACAACAAATTGCAGCACTCGAAAAAGATTGGGCCACCAACCCACGTTGGAAAGGCATCAAACGTGGCTACTCAGCTGCCGATGTCGTTCGTTTGCGTGGCTCGTTCCCCATTGAGCACACACTTGCACGCCGTGGTGCAGAGAAATTGTGGGACTTGGTGAACAACGAGCCCTATGTCAATTGCTTGGGCGCATTGACCGGTGGTCAAGCCATGCAACAAGTGAAGGCAGGCATCAAGGCCATTTATTTGTCTGGCTGGCAAGTGGCTGCTGACAACAATTCCTACGCTTCGATGTATCCAGACCAATCTTTGTATCCAGTGGATTCGGTTCCAAAGGTTGTTGAGCGCATCAACAACACGTTCCGCCGTGCCGATGAAATTCAATGGTCCAAGGGTACCAATCCAGGCGACAAAGATTACACCGACTACTTCGCTCCCATCGTTGCCGATGCTGAAGCTGGCTTTGGCGGCGTGCTGAATGCTTTCGAATTGATGAAAGCCATGATTGCGGCCGGTGCAGGTGGCGTGCACTTCGAAGATCAATTGGCTTCAGTCAAAAAGTGTGGCCACATGGGCGGCAAAGTGTTGGTGCCAACCACTGAGGCATGCCAAAAATTGATCGCAGCCCGCATGGCCGCTGATGTGTGCGGCGTTCCTACGTTGGTCATTGCACGTACTGACGCAGAAGCTGCCGATTTGCTCACCAGCGACTACGACGAAAACGACAAACCTTTCCTGACTGGCGAACGCACAGCAGAAGGCTTCTACAAAACCAAGAAAGGCATGGAGCAAGCCATCAGCCGCGCGGTGGCATACGCAGAGTACGCCGACTTGGTGTGGTGTGAAACAGGCACGCCCGATTTGGAGTTCGCTCGCAAATTTGCTGAGGCCGTGCACAAGAAGCACCCTGGCAAATTGTTGGCATACAACTGCTCACCGTCCTTCAACTGGAAGAAAAACTTGGACGACGCCACCATCGCCAAATTCCAGAAAGAATTGGGCGCCATGGGTTACAAGTACCAGTTCATTACTTTGGCTGGCATTCACTCCATGTGGTACAACATGTTCGATTTGGCGCAAGCCTATGTTCAACGCGGCATGTCGGCCTATGTGGAGAAGGTGCAAGAACCTGAATTCGCAGCGCGTGATCGTGGCTATTCCTTCGTCTCGCACCAGCAAGAAGTGGGCACCGGGTACTTCGACGAAGTGACGACTGTCATTCAGGGCGGACGCTCTAGCGTGACGGCATTGACCGGATCTACCGAAGAAGAACAGTTCCACTGAGCAAAAAACACCTCAGGCACAGCGTAAAATCTGTCCTGAGCGTTTGAAGACGCGGCAAATGCCGCGTTTTTCATGTCTGGCGCCTTCAGGGCGCCTTCCTTTTTTCTAGTTCGAACATGGTTCAGATCACACTTCCAGACGGTTCTTTGCGTGAGTTTCCCGGTCCAGTGACCGTGGCAGAGGTTGCAGCTTCTATTGGCGCAGGCTTGGCCAAAGCTGCATTGGCAGGCAAGGTGGATGGCAAAGTGGTCGATACCAGTTTCACCATTGCTGCCAATGCCCAACTGGCCATCGTGACGGCCAAAGACGCTGACGGACTTGAGGTGGTTCGCCATTCAACCGCGCACTTGCTGGCGTATGCCGTCAAAGATTTGTTCCCGGATGCGCAGGTCACCATTGGGCCAGTCATTGAGAATGGTTTTTACTACGACTTTTCATACAGCCGACCCTTCACATTGGAAGATTTGGCAAGCATTGAAAAGCGCATGACCGAACTGGCCAACAAAGACGAGCCTGTACTTCGCCGTGTTCTGCCTCGTGATGAAGCAGTTGCCTACTTCCAAAGTCTCGGCGAGCACTACAAAGCCGAAATCATCGGCAGCATCCCTTCCAATGAAGATGTGAGCTTGTACAAGGAAGGCGCGTTTGAGGATTTGTGCCGTGGTCCACACGTGCCCAGCACAGGCAAGCTCAAGCATTTCAAGCTGATGAAGGTGGCAGGCGCTTATTGGCGTGGTGACAGTAAAAACGAAATGCTTCAGCGCATTTACGGCACAGCATGGACCAGCAAAGAGGATTTACAAAACCACCTAACCCAACTGGAAGAAGCCGAAAAACGCGACCATCGCAAGTTGGGCCGTGAGCTCGACTTATTTCATATTGACGAGCACGCACCCGGTTTGGTGTTTTGGCATCCCAAGGGTTGGTCGGTATGGCAAAAGGTAGAGCAGTACATGCGTGCTGTCTACCAAGACAACGGTTATCAAGAAGTCAAGGGCCCTCAAATCATTGACAAGTCTTTGTGGGAAAAAACAGGGCACTGGGACAAGTACCGTGACAACATGTTCACCACTGAGTCTGAAAAGCGTGACTACGCTTTGAAGCCCATGAACTGTCCAGGCCACATCTTGATTTTTAAGCAGGGCATTAAAAGCTATCGCGATTTGCCCCTACGTTATGGTGAATTTGGTCAGTGTCACCGCAATGAACCCACGGGCGGGCTGCACGGCATCATGCGCGTTCGTGGTTTTACGCAAGACGATGGCCATATCTTCTGTACGGAAGATCAAATATTGGCTGAAAGCGTCAACTTCACGACCTTGTTACAAAAGGTCTACAAAGACTTTGGGTTTACCGACATCATTTACAAAGTGGCGACCCGTCCTGCGCAGCGCATTGGATCCGATGAAATATGGGACAAAGCGGAGCATGCGCTGATGGAGAGCTTGCGTGCATCCAACTGTCATTTTGAAATTGCACCAGGGGATGGCGCTTTCTATGGCCCCAAAATTGAATACACCTTAAAGGATGCCATTGGCCGACAGTGGCAATGTGGCACCATCCAGGTCGATTTTTCGATGGCCGAACGACTGGATGCTGAGTATGTTGGAGAAGATGGCGCCCGTCATCGTCCAGTGATGTTGCATCGTGCCATTGTTGGCAGCATGGAGCGATTTATCGGTATTTTGATTGAGCAACACGCCGGTGCCTTGCCGGTTTGGCTGGCCCCAACTCAGGTTGTGGTGTGCAATATTACCGATTCTCAGAGCGATTACTGTCGTGAAATTGCCCAAAAAATGCAAAAACTGGCGGGAAATCAAGGCCTTAGGGTCGATTTAGACCTCAGAAACGAGAAAATCACGTATAAAATACGCGAGCATTCATTGCAGAAGCCGCCTTACATCCTTGTCGCTGGCGACAAAGAAAAGGCTGCGGGTACTGTCGCAGTCCGCGCCCGAGGTAACAAAGACCTCGGTGTGATGTCTGTTGATGCGTTCATTGAACTCGTCCAATCAGACGTCCACTCTAAAGTTTGAAGGTATTTTCCGATTGCTTTAGCTTGACGCTTGCTCGTCAGTTTGTGCTGCCTTGTGCAGTTTTTATTAAAGGATTTGAACCATCGCTACCACTGAATTTCGTGACCGCCGTCAGCGCGAAGAGCGTAAGCACCGCCTGAACCGTGAAATCACTTTCCCTGAGGTCCGTTTGTCCGGACCCGAGAACGAACCCTTAGGTATCGTGTCTTTGGCAGATGCGTTGCGCATGGCAGGAGAGTTGGATGTTGATTTGGTTGAAATTGCAGCCACAGCAACACCACCGGTTTGTCGATTGATGGACTACGGCAAGTTCAAATACCAAGAACAAAAACGTGCTGCAGAGGCCAAAGCCAAGCAGACGGTCATTGAGATCAAGGAAATTAAATTCCGACCTGGTACCGATGACGGTGACTACAACATCAAGATGCGCAACATCCGCCGCTTTTTGGCAGATGGTGACAAGTGCAAAGTGACCTTGCGATTTCGCGGTCGCGAAATTACCCACCAAGAGTTGGGCATGGCACTGTTACAGCGCATTCGGGATGACTTGGGTGATCTGATTGTGGTTGAGCAGTTTCCGAAGTTGGAAGGCCGCCAAATGATCATGATGATTGCGCCAGGTCGAAAAAAACCGGCTGGTAAGTCAGCCAACGAAGCCGCTCCGGCAGCTTCAGAGTGAGTTTGAAGAGTTCCTTCGGGAACTCTTACAAATGAGGTTGTCAAAAACCTCAAACAGCAAAACACTTCGGTGTGTTGCTGATTAAAAGTGGCTCGGGGCCAACAAGGCTGCAAGGAGTTTGCAGACGCCTCACGAGCACAAAATAAGGAGCAGTCAAATGCCCAAAATGAAGACCAAAAGTAGCGCCAAAAAGCGCTTCCGTGTTCGTCCTGGTGGTACCGTTAAACGCGGTCAAGCCTTCAAGCGTCATATCTTGACGAAGAAGACAACCAAGAACAAACGTCACCTCCGTGGCCCAGTAGGCGTGCATGAGACCAACATGGGTCACATGGCA
>JBIKJX010000055.1:0-8817 GCA_044360785.1 Limnohabitans sp. | reverse complement strand
CTTTGGGCATTCCTGTTGGCGTCATCAACAACGGTACGCGTTATTTCTATCGCACGTCAAAAGGCTCTTTCTCAATCACCAAACCAATCGATGGTCAGCCTGCAACCCATGCCAATGGTGGCACCATAGGATTTCTTGCCGAGACAGCAGAGCAAGTGTTGGCATTTCATGCCGCTGGCATTGCAAATGGTGGGACTCCCTGTGAAGATGCGCCAGGTCTCAGAGAAGGACCTTTTGGTGCATTGAATCTCGCCTATCTACGCGACCCAAGTGGCAATAAGATTTGCGCTTTGCACCGCCCTAAGCCAGCCCAATAAACGGGCTAGGTTTAATCTCAATTAAAGCGCATCCAAAGGAATCTTGAGGTAAGCCACGCCGTTAGATTCCTTGGGTGGCAGTTCACCCGCGCGAATATTGATTTGTACAGCCGGCAAGATTAAGACAGGCATGTCCAATGTTGCGTCGCGTTTTGTACGCATTTCAACAAACTGAGCTTCAGTGATGCCATCGTGAACATGGACTTTTTTGGCGATATGATGTTTGGGACAGGCTAGGGACTGGCTGGCTTTTGTCCAGGCCCTGCGCTCGTTTCACTGGCATCTGGCCAAATCAAAGCAGCCTTGTTTGTGGTGTTGATGTTGGTGGGCATGCAGGTGTTTGAGGTCTGGAATCGTCAAACATCGTCCTCGAAATAAAGTGTCAAATACCCACAAAATACTTGGTGTAAATCCATGACTCTTGTTCTCGCTTTGGGCATGTTGATTGGTGCCGTGATGGGATTGACGGGTGCAGGCGGTGGCATTCTGGCGGTGCCTGTCTTGGTCGCTGGCATGAATTGGACCATGCAGCAATCAGCGCCTGTTGCATTGATTGCCGTTGCAGCTGGCGCAGCTGTGGGTGCTTTCGACGGATTTAGACATCGTTTGGTGCGTTACAAAGCAGCCATGTTGATGGCCGTCTGTGGTATTCCATTTACAAAACTTGGTCAAATTTGGGCACACGCACTGCCACAGTATTTACTCATGGGTGGCTTTGCCATTCTGATGTTGGGCGTATCTTGGCGTTTTTATCGGCAGTCCAAAGAAACACAGCCCAATCTTGAAGAAGACGCTTTGCGCTTGGCCTTTGTCAGCGATGAAACAGGCAAATTTATCTGGACGCCTGTGGCTGCATTTATTTTGGCATCCATTGGTGTTTTGACAGGCCTCATGACCGGTCTGTTGGGTGTGGGTGGAGGGTTCCTCATCGTGCCTTTGATGAGACGATTCACGCGATTGGCTGTTCCAGGTATTGTCGCAACATCCTTGTTTGTGATCACCTTGGTTGGCAGTGGTGGTGTGATCAATGCACTGATGGCTGGGGTTCAATTGCCCTTGCTTGAAACCAGTAGCTTTGTTGCGGCCATGGTGGGCGGCATGCTTGTAGGACGCAGCATTTCAAGAAAACTAGAAGCGCGGCTAGTTCAACGAGTCTTTGCCTTACTTTTGTTGGGTGTTTCTGTTTACATGTTGTTTAAAGCGTTCATGAATTTTTAAGTCAGCGACTTTAAGTGCCACCCCCCACAATGCCTTTGGCTTTGAGTGCTTCAATTTGCGCTGGACTCAGGCCCATTTCTTTCAAAATTGAATCGGTATCTTCACCAAGCGCTGGTGCGTTTCGACGATGTTGTCCGGGTGTCAAAGACAGTTTGGGCACCACGCCTGGTATGGTTAATTCACTGCCATCTTTCAACTGAATGTGTTGCAGCATCTCTCTGGCTGCGTAATGTGGGTCTGCTGCAATGTCTGCAATGTTGTAGATGCGACCTGCAGGGACAGAAGCACTGTCAAGTTTTTCTAAAACCTCATCCACATTTCTTTGAAGCGTCCATGCCTCAATGGCGTGATCAATTTCGTTGACGCGTGCAACACGTCCTGTGTTGTCGGCCAAACTGGGATCGTTGGCAAAATCTTCGCGCTCAATGAGTGTCATCAAGCGTTTGAAAATGCTGTCACCATTGCCTGCAATGAGGGCGTAGGCGCCGTCTTTGCACTTGTAGGCATTGGTGGGTGCAATGCCAGGGAGCGCGCTGCCCGCTGGCCCGCGAATGGCATCGAAGGCGCTGTATTCGGGAAGCAGACTTTCCATGCAATTGAACACGGATTCATAAAGCGCAACATCAATGATCTGACCTTTGCCTGTGGTGTGGCGGTGTTGTAAGGCCAGCAAAATACCAATGACACCGTGCAAAGCAGACAAGGTGTCGCCAATGCTGACACCAACGCGAACAGGCACGCGACCTGGTTCAGCGGTGAGGTGCCGCAAACCGCCCATCGCTTCGCCAATGACGCCAAACCCAGGGCGATTCCGATAGGGGCCCGTTTGACCATAACCGCTGATGCGCAACACAATCAATCTGGGATTTTGTTCAATCAGTTTTTCAGGCGACAGTCCCCAGCCCTCAAGTGCACCAGGACGAAAGTTTTCAATGAGGATGTCGGCTTCATTGGCCAGTTTGTTAACCAGTGCTTGACCCTCTGGTGTTCTGAGGTCGAGTGCCAATGAGCGCTTGTTGCGTGATTGAACCTGCCACCAAACGGATGTGCCATCTTTCAGCATCCGCCATTTTCTAAGTGGATCGCCACTAACCGGCGGCTCAATTTTGATCACTTCTGCACCAAAGTCAGCCAAGGTTTTGGCTGCAAAGGGGCCTGCAATGAGTTGACCCAGTTCCAACACCTTCATGCCTTGAAGTGCGGAAGTGTTTTGAGTTTTTGATGAAGTATCTTGACGATTCATACAAGGCAGTGTGTTGAGAATGAAAAGGGCATTCAAGCCACCCATTTTGATGAACTTAATCTAGCATGAATTAACAAATGCATCCACACCTCTTGAAGTGCCGCCAAGCTATTTATTGTTTAAGGGGTTAATGGGGTGACCTTGGCTTTGGGAGAAGAAGATAAAACTTGATCTAAGTCAGCTAAGTCTCCTTGGTGTTGTTCACAAAATAAGCAAATGGTAGCAACATGAAGACCTATGAAACATGTGAATAACCAAATTGGCTTGATCGAATTGATAAAACGGTCTAGGCCCATTAACTTGATCACAGGCCCCATCATCTACATGATGATTCTGCCTATTTTTCTGCTCGATATTTTTGTGTCTTTTTATCAGTGGACTTGCTTCCCAGTTTACGGAATACCAAAAATCTCCAGAAAAGACCACATCATTTTTGACAGGCAAGAGCTCAGTTACTTAGATTGGATTTCAAAATTTCACTGTACCTATTGCGCATATGGTGTAGGCGTTGTGGCGTACGTTGGTCAAGTCATTGATGCAACCGAAAAATATTTTTGCCCCATCAAACATCGTTTAAAAAATCCATTTTCACAAGACAGTAAGTCTGAATATTTAGAATTTGATGAGCCTGAAGATTTTGATTTTGAATCCTACTTGGAAACTTCAAGACAAGATCAAGCACCTAAATTACCTAAAGTTTGATGAAGCTTGTGGATGCAAGTCTTACATTTAGATCTTCACGGTGTAATTTAAGGCCATGCGGCCACCATCCACCGTGATCACTTCGCCAGTGATGTAGCTTGCAGCATCACTGGCCAAAAACGCCACCACATGGGCTATTTCTGAGGGACTTCCCAAACGCTTCATCGGCGTGCGACCCAGAATTTTGTTGCGTGCCTCGTCGCTGGTCAGTACAGCCTTGCTGGCCAATTCAGTTGCAATGGTGCCGGGTGCCACCGCGTTGACACGAATGCCGTCATCGGCCAAGGCCAGCGCCATGGCGCGTGTCAATTGGTTCAGGCCACCTTTGCTGACGTTGTAAGACGCAATTTCGGGTATGGCCAAGACGCCATTGACTGAACTCATGTGAACAATGGCGCCACCACCCTGGTCCTTCATGACGCGGGCAGCAGCTTGCCCCATCAAAAATGCGCCCTTTAAATTGACGCGCAAAACTTCATCAAAATCAGATTCTGATACTTCAAGAAAAGGCGCGGCCTTGAATATGCCGGCATTGCTGACCAACACATCCAAGCGACCATGCTGCGAAATTACTTGCTTGATGACTGCGTCGACTTCAACTTTGTTGCCGATATCACTGGCAATGAAGAGAATCTCATGACCTTGTTGTTGCAATTGAGACGCAAGAGACTGACCCCTCTCATTGTCAATGTCAACGATAACAACCTTCGCGCCTTGTTCTAAAAAAAGTAGTGCACAAGCTTCGCCAATGCCTTGTGCACCACCCGTTATCAAACAAACTTTTCCACCTAGGCCATAAGAAATTTTGTTCATGTTGCTTATGAGTCGGCTTGCACTTTTGCGTCTTTAATGACTTTCGCCCATTTTTGCGTTTCGCTGCGAATAAACTCTGCAAAACGCTCTGGCGAACCACCGCCATCTTCAGCGCCATATTGATCAAACTTTTCTATGACGTCAGGCATGGCCATGACGCGGTTCATGTCTTCGTTGATTCGCTTCACAAAAGAGGGGTTCATTCTGGCGGGGCCGACCAAGCCATACCAAGTGGTGGCATCAAATCCACCAAAGCCTTGTTCGTCCATGGTGGGCACATTGGGATGGCCTTTGGCGCGTTTTGTTCGCGTTTGCGCCAAAGCAATGGCTTTGCCACTTTTCACGTGTGGTGTGGCTGAGGTCATGGTTTCGAAGCAATACTGAACTTGGCCTCCGATTAAATCGGTGAGCGCTGGGCCAGAGCCTTTGTAAGGCACATGCAGGGCGTCAATGCCGGCACGCAACTTGAACATTTCAAGCGCTAAATGTTGCGCCGATCCACCGCCTGCAGATGCAAAGCTGATCTTGCCTGGATTTTGTTTGCACAGATTGACCAAATCTTTGACATTTTTTGCCGGTTGACTTTCATTGCAAATCAGCAAATTGGGTGTGACACCCACCAAGCCAATGGGGGCGAAATCACGCTCGACGTTGTAGCCAAGTTTGGGCTGCAAACTTGTTGCCAATGCATGGCTGTTGATGTGGGCCATTAAAAGCGTGTTGCCATCCGCAGGTTGCTTGGCCACGAAGTCTGCGGCAATCACACCTGCGGCTCCTGCTTTGTTGTCAATGATGATGTTGATGCCCCACATGGCTTGGAGTTTTTGAGCGAGCACCCTCGCCAGTGCATCGGTGCCGCCTCCAGGTGGGAACCCCACCACAATGCGGATGGGACCATTGGGCAAGCTTTGCGCTTTGATCATGGGCGCGCTCAGCGTTGCTGCAGATGCGACAGTGGCTTGTAGTAGGGTTCTGCGTTTCATGTTGTCTCCAGTTATTGTGTTGAAAATGACTTGTGAAAGTGACGCTTGCTTTATTTAAGGTTTGATCAAGGCAGGGATGGGATTGGCTGAAAAATAGTCCATGGCTGCTTGTACGCCTGATCCAGTTAATTTCACGCCGCTGAGTTTCAGTCCCATTTCGCAAGCAGACAATGCGGCAATCAATGTGAGGTCGTTGCAATCGCCCAAGTGGCCAATTCGAAACATGCGTCCCTTCACCTTGCCTAGGCCTGTACCTAACGAGCAATCGAAACGCTCGTAAATGATTTTGCGGACTGCGTCTGCATCCACGTTATCAGGCGTCATGACGCCTGTCAAAATGGGTGAATAAAGTTCGGGGTCTGCGCACTGAACTTCTAAGCCCCAAGCCTTTACCGCTGCTACCGCGCCTTTAGACCAGCGCTTGTGCCTTGCAAAAACAACATCCAAGCCTTGACCCAAAATCATGTCGCAAGCTTCACTCAAACCATACATGAGGTTGGTGTTGGGCGTGTAGGGGAAGTAGCCTGTTTTGTTGATTTCCAGCATTTCATCCCACGCCCAAAATGATTTAGGCAAGGTGGATTTTCTGCTGAACTCAAGGGCTTTGGGTGAAATAGCGTTGAAGCTGATACCTGGGGGCAGCATCAAGCCTTTTTGCGAGCCACTGACCGTGACATCGACGCCCCATTCGTCGTGACGGTAGTCTGCCGAGGCCAGGCCCGAGATGGTGTCCACCATGAGCAAAGCAGGATGTTTTGCATTGTCGATGGCTCGGCGAACGGCGGCGATGTCGCTCGTGACGCCCGTAGAGGTTTCGTTGTGCACAACACAAACCGCTTTGATGCTGTGGTTTGTGTCTGACTTAAGACGCGCCTCAATCATGTGGGCTTGAACGCCCTGACGCCAGCCTTCAGTCCCTGGCAGTCCAATGAATTCTGCTTTGAGTCCCATGCGAACTGCCAGCTTATTCCAGAGGGAAGCAAAGTGACCTGTTTCAAACATCAAGACATGGTCGCCAGCAGACAGCGTGTTGACCAGTGCGGCCTCCCAAGCGCCGGTCCCCGAGGCTGGGTAAATGATCACGGGATGTTGGGTTTGAAAGATTTTTTGCATGTCCTTCAAGACTTTGGATCCCAGAACACCAAATTCGGGGCCCCGGTGATCAATGGTCGGCAGGCTCATGGCGCGCAAGATTCGATCTGGAACGGGGGAGGGCCCAGGAATTTGCAGAAAGTGGCGGCCTACGGGGTGAAAGTCTAGCGAAATCATGAAAAAAATCTCCTCTGTACAGAAGCTATTTTTTGCATACAAAATATATTTGTCAATCTAGTTTCATTCATATTTACCCTATTGACCCTCAAAAATTTTGCATACAAAATACAAACATGAGCGCTGAAATCCTGTCCATTCCGCGTGCCGCCTTGCACGGTCAAGTGACCCATCGCTTGCGCCAAATGTTGGTAGAAAACCAAATCCAACCTGGCGCAAAGCTCAACGAACGCGCCTTGTGTGAAGGCCTCAATGTCTCACGCACACCTTTGAGAGAAGCCATTAAAACGCTGGCCGCTGAAGGCTTGGTTGAGTTGCTTCCCAACCGGGGTGCAGTTGCCGCCAGCTTGAGTGCGGAAGACGTCATTCACACCTTTGAAGTCATGGCATGCCTAGAGGGACAGTCGGGCTGGTTGGCGGCAGAGCGTGTGACTGATCAAGAACTGGCCGAAATTAAAGCCTTGCATTTTGAAATGATGGCAGCCTTTACCAGGCGCGATTTGTCCAATTACTACCGACTCAATGCGGCCATTCATCGCGCCATGAATGCGGCTGCTAAAAATCCCATTCTGACGGCCACTTACGAACAAGTGAACGCGCGTTTACAGGCCTTGCGATTCAAGTCAAATCAGGACGAAGACAAATGGAAAAGCGCCGTCTTAGAGCACGAGCAAATGATCGATGCGCTCGACAAAAGAGATGGCCGAGGTTTGCAAGACATTTTGTTGAAACACCTTCACAACAAACGTGATGTGGTGGTGATGCAATTGCAAACGCCTGACAGCAAGCCCACTGAAAAGAACCAAAAAGCTTGACACATAAGCTGACATTGAAAGTTGTTCGAAATGAATGCGCCTTTGCCTCAACAAGCGACCGAGTCTGAAGCCAACATCTATGAGCGCGTCTCGCACAACTTCAACGAAGTGGCAGGCAAACTTGCATCACGCTTGAGTTCAGAAACGCAAGGCGAAGTCTTGTTTGGTGCGGCAGATTGCGGTCGCTATGCCACCGACGCTTCTATTTATCAAGTCAAACCGATGGGCGTTTTTGTGCCGCGTTTTGCACATGAAGTTCCCACTGCCATGGCCATTTGCAGGGACCTCGGTGTGCCCATTGTGCCGAGAGGCGGAGGCACCAGTCAGTGCGGTCAAACCACTGGTGCTGGCTTGGTCATTGACCACACCAAGTACATCCGCAATGTGTTGGCGGTGGATGTCGAAAACCGCACAGTTGAAGTTGAGCCAGGCATGGTGCTCGACCATTTGAATGCATCACTCAAGAAGCATGGCTTGTGGTTTCCTGTTGATGTGTCTACCAGTGCACAGGCCACCTTGGGCGGTATGGCTGGAAACAACTCATGCGGCAGTCGCTCAATTGCCTACGGCAACATGGTGCACAACGTTTTAGGCGCCAAAGCTTGGCTGAGCGATGGCACCGCTTTGAACATGGGTTTGTTTGATCAAAGTACTGGTCGCGCCAGAGCCATTGGTGAGTTTGTACAGCAACTGGCAAATGAATTAAAGCCAGAACTAGAAGCCCATTGGCCCAAGGTACTGCGCCGTGTGGCAGGTTACAACTTAGACATCTTTCACAATCAAAATGAAAAGCCTTACACGGGAGACGGTTCGGTCAACTTAGCGCATTTGTTGGTTGGCAGTGAGGGCACTTTGGCCATGACCCAATCGCTCACACTTCAGTTGAGCGAATTGCCTCGCGCCAAGGTTTTGGGCGTCGTTAACTTCCCCACCTTTTACCAAGCCATGGACGCGGCCCAGCACATTGTGAAGCTAGGCCAGGGCCGCTTGACTGCGGTTGAGTTGGTCGATCGAACCATGATCGATTTGTCTTTGCAAAACCCTGCGTTTGCGCCCACCATCAGAACGGCACTGATTGGCCAACCTGAGGCTGTGTTGCTGGTTGAATTTGCTGGCGCGGATAAGGCCAGCCTGTTGCCACACATGCGTCAGTTGCTTGAGCTGATGGGCGATCTGGGTCTGCCAAACAGTGTGGTTGAAATGGTGGACGATGCACCGCAGAAAAATTTATGGGAAGTGCGCAAAGCGGGTCTCAACATCATGATGAGTTTGAAGGGCGACGGTAAACCCGTTAGCTTCATTGAAGACTGTGCTGTGCCATTAGAGCACTTGGCTGAATACACCGACGAGCTAACGCAAGTTTTCAAACGACATGGCACCAAAGGTACTTGGTATGCCCATGCCTCCGTTGGCACTTTGCATGTCAGGCCCATCCTAGACATGCGCCGTGATGGTGC
>JBIKJX010000053.1:0-8944 GCA_044360785.1 Limnohabitans sp. | reverse complement strand
GCTGGTTGAACACCACGATGGACGGCTTGAAATCTTGTCCTTTGACCCGCATTCAGACTTTCAAGTCATGACCAAACCGACTGTATTGGTTTCCGCATAATTTTTTTATATAAAGATCAAAAAAAAAGAGCACCAACATGGGTGCTCTTTTGGTTTGTGCTGCGATAATTTATGCGCTGTAAATACGCTTTTCAGAGGCTGTTGGCGTTGCCACTGTGTATGACTTGCTGAGTATGGTATCAATAAAGAGCCACTCACCCTGAACTTGTGCAGGTGTGATGGTCATCTTCAAATAACCACGTCTAGAAGCGTCCATCCATTTCAAGTCATTGACCACGCCTTCAAAAATTGCTTTGATGTTGGCAGGTGGAATCGTCAAATAGGTTTCAAGGCCAGGCGAGCTGACGCTGGAAGTTGCAAATTCTTCACCCACTTTGACACCATTCAGGAGTGTCAAATTGCTGTGCCATGCGTTGTGTGTATCGCCTGCCAAAACAACCAATTTTTTACGCAACTGAGCCACTGTCGACAAAAGAATTTCTCTGGCTGCAGGATAGCCATCCCATGCATCTAAGTTGTAGCCCAGTTTGGGTTGATTGAGCAAGGCTGTTTCTGTAACTGACAAGGGCAAGCCCATGGCGCTTTTTGTTTTGGCGGTCAAATAATCAGAAATCGCTTGCTGGCCTGCAGCTTGAGCTTGAGGACTGGTATCAGATGGATTGAGTGCTTGCAAAATAGTTAATGGAAACTCCATGCGACCCATTAACACTTGCTGGCCCAAAAATTGCCATGTGCTTGTTGATGTTGCCATTTGAGAAGTGAGCCACTGAAGTTGCTCGGCCCCCAACAATTGACGACTTGGAGAAGTCAATGTCGCCATCGCTGCGGCTTGCTTGCTTGGCGTTAGCAGGTCTGCAAATTCAATTTGCTGATCACGACCAATTAGGCGTGTGTCCAACATGTGCAAACTCATCAAAGAGCCAAAATTGAAGCTTCGATAAATTTTGTTCTTATCAGACCCAGATCGGATGGGCATCCACTCGTGATAAGCCTGAATTGCAGCTGCTTTACGCGCTACAAAGCTGCCCTCTGTTGCTGTTGAGTGATTTTCCGCGCCATCTTTGTAGGTGTCGTTGGCAATTTCATGATCGTCCCAAACTGCAATCATGGGTTTGCTGGCATGAAACTGTTTCAAATCGGCATCCGATTTGTATTGTGAGTGGCGCAAGCGGTAGTCGTCTAATGACAGCAATTCAGTAGAGGGAACTGAAGTTCGGCCTAATTTGGCTGCATTTTCTGAGGCGTAGCCAGTCGCAGCATATTCATAAATGTAATCACCTAGGTGGATTGCCACATCGACGTCAGATTTCGCTACTTCAGAATAAACATTGAAGTAGCCAGTTGGGTAATTCGAGCAAGACAAAACGGCCAATTTAACCTGAGAGACAGAGCCCACTGGAAGTGTTTTTGTTCTGCCAATGGGAGAGATGTGTCGGTCAGATACAAATCTGTAGAAATAGCTTTGATTGGCTGATAAACCTGTGGCGTCGACTTTGCATGTGTAGCTTGTATCAGCAGTAGCTTCTGCATAACCGCTGGCAACGATGTTTTTGAATTCAATTTCGGTGGCAACTTGCCAAGTCAGCGGAACACTGTCTGCCTTATTTTGATATTTGGCATGTGTCCAAAGGATGACGCGATCGCTGAGTGGATCGCCACTGGCGACACCATAGTCATAATTGACCATGCTGGTTTCACTTCCACCGCAGGCACTGAGGACACCGCCGGTTGATAAGACGGCTGAAATCGAACTTAATTTAATTAAAAATTCACGGCGTGGCTGATTGGTTTTCAAGATGGGCTCCTACTTTGGTAATAAGTAGCCTATCTTTCAATAGTTGCATGACAAGCCTGTGAAATTTAAGGTTTGGATGGCGCAACCAATCGTGCTAAATCTTCATCAGAGATAGTTTCAAAAACTCTGACCACTTTTTGCACACCAGACACATTGCCTTTACTGATCAGGTTTGTCACTCTGTTTGCTTCATTGGCCGTTAGACGACCCATTAAATAGACAATGCCGCGCTCAGTCACGATGTGAACTGCTGAAGAGTGAATGTCTTTGGCTTGGATTAACAGCGCTCTGACCTTGGTGGTGATTAAGGTGTCTTGTGCACGTTGAGTCAATGAACTCTCAGGCGCAACCACTAAATCGTTGACCACAGTTTTGACATTGTCTTGGCTTTTCACAAAACGTTCGGCTTGAAGGCGTTCCTGTTCATTATTAACTTCACCCGTCAATAAAACCATGCGGTTATAACTGGTCACTCTCACATGTGCATTTCTGGGTAATTGGGCACGCAGTCCAGACTCAGATCGAAACTCTATCGCTTCATCTTCGAGTTGAATGCCTGCGGTTCTTCGATCAATGTAGACTTTGCTTGCAACTGCGGCACTGCCAATGACCATGGGTGCACATGCACTCAATTGAGCTGCAAAAATTGAAATCAATGAAGCGTAAATGAAGACTTTCATGCTTTATTTTCCTAAGTTGCTAGACCAAATCTATTTTCAAAAAATTAAGAAGGGAAAATGAGTTGTGGAAGTGTTAAAACCCAAATTGGAAACCACGACAAAATGACGGTGCCAATGAAGATGGCCAACAGCGCAGGAAGTACAGATTGAATGACTTCTTTCAAAGGTTTCTTAAAGACAGCACTGGCAAAATAAATGTTCATACCTGCTGGTGGGCATAAAAAACCCATTTCTAGATTGGCCAGAAAAATGATGCCAAAGTGAATGGGATCGATGCCATAACTCATGGCCAAAGGCAACAACAATGGGACAAGAACAATGATGGCGGCATAAATTTCCATCAAAGCACCCGCAAAAAATAAAAAGATATTCAGTGCCAACAGGAATACATACTTATTGCTGGTAATGCTCTGCACCCAATCCGAGGCCAAGTCTGGAATTCCAACATCAATGAGATAGTTTGTAATGCCTAGTGCCATGCCCATGATGAGCAAAATACCACCAATGATTTGTGCTGTTTGGGCTAAACAATTCTGGAAGTTAGCCCACTTTAATTCTCGATGAACCAATCCTTGCGTGAGCAATGCATACACAACTGTCAGCGCTGCGCCTTCAGTGGGCGTTGCAAACCCTGAAATGAGTGAGCCTACAGCGATGAGTGGCGCAAGCAATTCCCATTTTGAATTCCAAAATGCTTGCTTGAAAGAAATTTTGTTTGTGTCTTCGTGTAAAACATCAACTTGTTTCCTCACACTTCCAAGAACGCCCTTGCTTTGCGTATTTAAAAAACCGCCAAAAATAACCAAAGAGAAAACCATCAAGACGGCTGGTAAAAGTCCCGCAACAAACATGGTGTTGATGGGAACTTTCGCAATAATGGCATACATGATGAGGGGAACAGAGGGTGCAAGCAGCACGCCAAGTGAGCTTGCACTGGTAATCAGACCGATGCTTTTCGATTCTGGATAGTTGGCTTTGAGTAGAAGAGGCAACATGAGTCCACCCAGCGCCAAAATGGTGACACCACTGCCGCCAGTGAGCGCTGTAAAGCAACTGCAGAGGCATGCAACAGCAAAGACAGTTCCAATTTGACCCGTGCCAAATGCAGCAATGAAAAGTTGGCTAAGACGTTGTGCTGCTTGTGAATTGGCAAAAATAAGTCCTGCCAAGGTAAATAGGGGCAGTGCTGGCAAAGATGGATTAACTGTAATTTGGTAATGCGAAAGGGCCAATGCAGCCATTGGAATATTTTCGATGGAGAACAGTGCCCATGACAATCCACCCAAAACCAAAAAAATAGGGCCACCCAACACCAAAAAACTCAACAGTACAAGAGATAAGAGCGGTCCTACAAAAGACAGGTCAAGCAACCACTGCGTTGCATACATAGAGGCAAAAAAGGCCAAGGAAAGACCAACGAGTTGGAAGACCAAACTGTCATGCCAGCGCAATCCAAATTTGATGCCAAGGATGACAAAGCCAATGGGCAATGAAGAAAGAAAGAGCCAAGTAGGAACACCGTAGGCAATAGTGTGGCCTGCATCTAGTTCTGATGCCATCAGCTCATAACCAGCTTCTGCCAGAACACCACAAAGAAAAGTAGAAAATAAAAAGACCCAAGCTCTGGCTATTTTTTGTAAGACAGGGTTTTTAATGTCTTGCCAAAGCGATCCCAAACTTGTCAGATGCCCCGTTCGTTCAGCGTAAATAGCGCCACCCAAGGAAAACAGCAACCCTAAATGCTGAACCAAGATGGGCGCATTGTCGATGCCACTGCCTTGCATTGGCCGAAACAAAACCTCAATGACGGGAATGAACACCATCCCGCAGAGTGCAATCGATGCAAAAATTGCATCCCAAGAGAATAATAATTTCATTGGCGAAGCGTGGAAATTCAAGGCGACTTGGTCGTGCGATAGGTTTTGAGGTGCGCAAATACTTCATCGAAGGTTTCTGCTGGCACCATTTTTCCTCGAATTCGAGGATAGAGTGATTCGCTCAAAGACTGCCATTCTTTGAGTTGTTCGGCGTTGGGTTTATTCACCTTTAACCCTCTTTTTTTCATGGCGTCAACGGCTTCGTCCACTTCTTTGCGGGCTTGATTTCTGATCACTTGTCCGGCTTTGTCAGAGGAGGCTCTTAAAACTTTTTGGGTTTCTGGCGACATCTCATCCCATGATTTTTTACTGATGACGAAAGCCCCAACAATTGGCGCCCAGTTGATTTCAAGCATGTTGGGTGCCGTGTTAAAAATTTGAGAGGCCAAGGCAAAATAAGGGGTCGATGGCACAACATTGATCATGCCCGTCTGGATCGAGGGAAGGATGTCTGTGGGCTCAAGAGGGACGGGCGTGTACCCTAAGCTTTTCATAATTTCTTGCTGCTCAGCCTCGGCACCCCAAGCAAAGAATTTCATCTTTTTAAAATCTTCTGGACTGAACGCTGGGTTCTTTGAAAAGAATCGAACCCAGCCAGCATCTCCCCAAGCTAGAACGACATAGCCTTTTTCGAGGAATTTCTTTTCCATGTTGGGCCGCATTTTTTCCCGCACATAGTCCAGCTCTTCCCATGAGCGAAAGGCCAAAGGCAAGTTTTGAAGTGCTGCAATGGAAGGTTCAATTTCTCGCAAACCTACAACAGACAATAAGGCAGCTTGAAGCTGACCAATGCGCATTCTGCGGACCATTTCCGCTTCACCGCCCTGACTTCCGTCTGTAAATACATTGAATTTAGGTGAACCTGTTTGACTTTTTTTCCAAGCTTCGCCCACTTGCATCAGTTCGCGATGGTAAAGGGAGTTTTTAGGTACCAGTGAGCCAATTTTCAGCTGCGCATCAGCTGCTGTAGAAGCTAATGGGAGCAAGCCCATGAACGAAATGGAGGCTTGCAAAAACAATTGAACATAACGATTTGAGTTCATATCAAAAAATTAAAAGAAATTATCGATTGAATCTAAAAGCCATTTGGCTCTTCGAAGCATGATTGTGTTGGTGAGGTCAGTTTGCGCTTGTCCTTCTTGAATTGCTTGAAGGAGGAGCTGTTTGAAAATGTCTTTGTTTTGTGCAGCGATTGCCCAATTTTCTGCTTTAGAAACGAGAGGTGCAATTTGGTCACCGCGTCGATCAATACCAAAATTGAAGTATTTTTCAGCCTGTTCTAATTTGCCGCCTGGCTTGGCCAGTTCCAGTGTGCCCATCATGCTTGCCAGTGCACCGTTGTCAAATTCAGGTTGAGTCTTCCAAGCCATTTCAGCCAGCTTGATGACTTGCGGTAAGTCAGCCACGCTATCGGGTTTGTCCTTTGACATTGAAATGGCACCAGCCCATGATGTCATGACCCAATAGGTCAAACCAACATCTACTCTGTCAATCGTTATGGCGGGGCCGCTCTTGTTAGATTGGAGTTGTGTGTCTAAAGCGGGGTATTTGATTTTTAATGTTTTGTAGCCATGTTCTTTGGCCCGATAAAGCATTTTTGCTGCACGCATGCGAAGCTGAGTTGCCTTTTGAATACTTTCAGATTCAAGACGATCTGCTTCATCCATTAAAAATACAAACGCATACTGCGTGAACCCTCGCGTCACCGCCTCGGCTAATTTGGTATGAGCTGGAATTTCCAGCAGCAGAGACTCCGATAATTTCAAATGGTATGCACTGGCATGCATCAACAGTTCTAAATCATCTTCTTTCGAAATCGAATCTTTTGAAAGCAGGGTGCCAGCGCTGTTGAGTAAATAATTTTGTGCAGAACAGCCCGCCAATAACGAAACACAAAGGATGCATGTGAGTAAATATTGAAGTCGAGAATTGATGATGGTTTTCAAACTTGCACCATGAATGTTGGTTAAGTGACCTGTTCTAGTCTCCATTTAATTTTGGCCTACTAGCGAAATCAAATAGACGAAACGAATAATCAGAAAACTAATCATAAGTAATTATTGTGACAATAAAATTCACAAAATGGTCAACTGAAGGGGATGTTTCAAGATGATTTCTCCATCAATGCCTGTCCCATCTTGATTCTTTGTCCTGTCGCAATATCTTCTGCCAATTTGTACCCTGGTGGAACAAAAACTAAAATTGTTGAGCCATGTTGAAACCAACCTAGCTCTTGTCCTTTGTATGTTTGAACAGCACAAGGAATTTCGTTGGGGCCCTCATAGTCAACGTGAAACAGCAAATTGACAGCGTGCAGCCGAAGGCTTGCGACCAGGATGGCTGCCACTGGCACCATCACAAGAGGGGTTCCATCCTCAAGCTTGAAATTGAGAACTGCTCGTTCATTTTTACAAAAAAGTTGCTCAACTCGTTTCAAGGCGATTGGATTGACATTCCAGGTGTCACCAGAAATGTGCGTCACATGCGTCAGAGTGGCGTTTGCAGGCGCATGAAAGCGGTGGTACATGCTTGAAGTTAAGCGCAACGTCACATAGGTGCCGTTTTTGATGGACTCAACCAATTCACCAGTTCTGGGTGTGAATCCCATGAGGCTAGACAGGCTGTAGGGAAATCCTTTGGCTTGAAAAACTTGGGTGTGATCAATATGACCACATTCACCCACAATGGCATCACAAGGACTGCTTAAGATATTTTCTCGCATGTCAATGGTTCTTGCCCCAGGCTTCAGTTCGCGCGTGAAGCAATCATGCATGCTCTCAAAGTGAGTCTTTGCTGCTTCCGACAAATCCAAGTCAGAGAAAAGTTTCCAAATTCCAATGGAAAAGTCTCGAATGATTGGATTTTTGATTTGACTCCACCAACCGATGAATCGGGTCAAAGTGATTCTTGGAATTCGGTTGGTTAACAAAAAGTTTAAATCTTCTTGTGTGCTGATTCTTTGAATAAATTGCTTCACTTTCATTTTCCTGTCACGAAATTTAAATAAAAAGATGACTTCAACCACTCAGCTTCGGAATCAACGTGTCTGTACAAATTGCCTTATCACTTGGTGCACTTGCGCTTTCACTGCCTTACATCAAGCGTCGCTTAGAACTGTCCCGAGCAAAACACCCCTCATTGACCGGTCATTCCCGGATGGCTAAGAGAGTGGCATCGCTATTGCCTGGTTATGAATTCAATGAAAAGCAATTTTTTTCTTGTGATGGCGCACCAGAGGCAGTGGCAAGAAATAGAAGCAATGCTTTCTATCAATTGGCCAACTTGTTGCAAACAAGGCACGAAAAGAGCATCCAGTTAACTGCAGAAGCCAGAGAAATTATTTCTGATTTGCAATTTACGGGTGCCTACCGTGTACCTTTTCAATTCAGCCCTCTGGTACGACAACATTTGAAAGTTGGTGCCTTTATACAGTCAGCAGATGGCGTATTTGTGACAGACCATGACGGTCAAAGGTTCTATGACTTAACTGGATCCTATGGCGTCAATGTATTTGGTGCCGATTTTTACAAAGAATGCATGCGTGAAGGATCAGCACGTGTACAAGACGTGGGCGCCACATTAGGGGCATATCATCCCTGCGTTGCTTACAACATCAAACGTTTGAAAGAAATATCTGGACTAGACCAAGTTTCTTTTCACATGTCTGGCACTGAGGCGGTCATGCAGGCTGTGCGGCTTGCAAGGTATCACACCGGTAGAAAAAACTTGGTGCGTTTCTGTGGTGCATACCATGGTTGGTGGGAAGATGTTCAGCCTGGACCTGGCAATCCAATGCCGCCGCGGGAAACTTATACACTGCGTGACATGCACGAAAATTCCTTGAAGGTTTTGCGAACCAGAAAAGACATTGCGTGTGTCTTGATCAATCCATTGCAGGCGCTTCATATAAACCAAGGCGCTCCGGGCGATTCTTCTTTGGTGGATAGCAGCCGAAAGGCTTCTTATGACAAAGAGGCCTATGGCGCATGGCTAAATGAACTCAGAAAAGTTTGTACGGAACGCAACATTGTTCTGATATTCGATGAAGTCTTTTTAGGCTTCCGCCTAGCCAAGGGGGGCGCTCAAGAATATTTTGGCGTACGTGCTGATATGGTCACTTATGGAAAAACATTGGGCGGTGGTTTTCCTGTCGGTGTTGTGTGTGGTAGGGCAGACCTTATGAAGCGATTTAGATCGGAAAAACCAGCAGACATTTGTTTTGCACGGGGTACTTTCAATGCGCATCCTCACGTGATGGGTGCCATGTCGGTCTTTTTGGAAAAAATTGAGTCTCCTAACATCACTGAAATTTACCAAAATGTTGATGCAGTCTGGAATCAGCGTCGTGAAAAGTTCAATCAAATCATGGTTGACAAAAAATTGCCATTGCGAGCTGCCAACATGTCTAGCGTGTGGAGTTTGTACTACACAGAACCTTCCAGGTACAACTGGATGCTGCAATACTATCTTCGTTCTGAGGGTCTGGCACTCAGTTGGGTTGGTACAGGCAGGTTGATTTTTAGCCTGAATTA
>JBIKJX010000061.1:0-8677 GCA_044360785.1 Limnohabitans sp. | reverse complement strand
CGCCCGAATTATTTTGGTCTCTACCGCTGCAGCGTTCTTAACTTTTTCAGGGGCTGTGGCACTCTTGAAATGACGTCAAGGTCGCCAGTGAAGTCAATGGCACGCGAGTTTTAAATGGCCAAGGGGGCGACATCCACCAGCCACCGAATCAAACCCTTGTGAGCGGGTTCAGATCTTGATGCATGCAGTAAATCCTGCAACGCTTCCAAAGCTTGGTGCAGGGCTTTTCTTGATGTACTTTCGATGAGCATTTGCGCGCGTTCAACATTGGCCACACGTTGAATGCTCATGGGTACAGCGGGGTAGACGCTCACCTGCGAAGACGTGTCGGCATCGCCTTGCGCATTCAAAATGGCTTGAAGTTGTGCGTTGGCATTGTTCAAAAAAGCTTGCGCCACAGCTTGCGTTTTGGCATCACTTCGAATGAGTGCTTGAAAACTGTAGGGTGGCAAACCTGCTTCCAATCGTTCTTTCAATTGCTGTTCGGCAAATGCGGGATAGTCATGTTTTTTGAGCGCTTCATACAAGGCATGCGATGGATGAAAGGTTTGCACCCACATCTCGCTGCGCGCGCTTTGTGTGGCATCTCGACCCGCTCGGCCACCTGCTTGCATCAGCAAGGCAAACAAACGCTCAGGCGCCCTGAAGTCGCTTGAAAACAAAGCGCCATCGGGGTTGATGGCCGCAACCAAAGTGATGCGCCTAAAGTCATGCCCCTTGGCAATCATTTGCGTTCCCACCAGCACGTCCACTTCACCGCTGTGCACGCCTGCCAGTTGCGCTTCAAGCGCGCCTTTCAATTTGGTGCTGTCTGCATCAATGCGCATCACGCGCACGGTTTGGCCATTGGGTCGTTTGACATCGATCAGCAATTCCGACAAATACTCCTCGAGCTGCTCGGTACCGCGACCAATGGGTGCAATGTCTGCATTGCCACACGATGGGCATGCACGCGGAACGCGCTCTGTAAAGCCGCAGTGATGGCAGCGCAGCGTTCGGTCAATTTTGTGGAAGACCCTGAATGCGCTGCAATGCGAACACTCACTTTTCCAGCCGCAGTCTGCGCAGTGCAGCACGGGCGCATAGCCGCGCCTGTTCAGCAGAAGCATACTTTGCTCACCCTTGGCCACCCGTTCTTGGATGGCTGCAATCAAAGGCGCCGACAAAACGGTTTTGCGCGGCTGATGATTCATGTCTACGCGGCGCACGAATGGCAATTGCCCTTCACCAATGCGTGCCGGCATTTGCAGTCGCAGGTAGCGACCCCCCTCATGTGCAGGCCGACTTTGATGCCAACTTTCCAAGGAAGGTGTGGCGGATCCCAGAATCACTTTGGCACCTTCAAGCCGCGCGCTGAGTAACGCGCGCCCTCTTGCTGTTTGTAGCTGGCGTCGTGCTCTTCATCGACCACAATCCATTTCAAATGGGGCATCGAGGCAAACACAGCCATGCGGGTGCCCAACACAATTCGCGCACTGCCGTTGTGCGCGGCCAGCCAACTTTTCATGCGCTGAGGCCCCGTCATGCCACTGTGCATGGCCACAACGCCTTCCGTACCAAAGCGGGCCTTGACCCGCTCTTCCAGTTGCGGCGTTAAATTGATTTCCGGCACCATCATGAGCGCTTGTGCATGCGGGTCTTGCGCCAAAGTGCGTGCAATCGCTTGTAAATAGACTTCAGTTTTGCCACTGCCCGTGGCGCCATGAATCAAAAACGGGCCAAGTGATTGTTCAATTTGCGACAGCACTTGTTGCTGCTGTTCTGACAAAGTCCAAGGTGATTGCAAAGCGTCAGTGGCCTGCTCGTTGTTGGCACTGCTTTTCTTCAGCCGCCTGGCCAACTGCACTGGCGTCATGTCGCGAAGCTGAGGGGGCAGTGCTGCCAAGGCCACTTCACCAATCGCCCGTTGGTAATACTGCGCTGCAAATTGAACCAACTGACGCCATTGCGCGCTCATGGGCGACACACCTTCTAGCGTTGCGGCAATCTGTTTCACGGTATGAGCGTTTGACGACGGGGGCGCTGAGTCATGCACGCCCCAAACCACCCCTAGAACTTCACGTTTGCCAAAGGGTACGCGCACCAACTGACCCACTTCCAATTTCAAATCGGTGGTGTAGGTCAGCAAACCACCCACTTGGCTGTGGGCGGGTGCAGAAACGGCAATGTCAAGCCACATTGGCATTTAAATCTTGAGGGAAGTTGGACGAAACGTTTACAAACAGCCATTCTGACAGCTTGTAGCTCATAAATTTTCTTGAAAACAGCGATAAGTTGTTGTTTTTCAAGTCCTTTAGAGACAGTCCCAAGAAACTGTGGATAACTTTGTTGAAAAGTCTGCCCGACGGCCCGCAAACCCTTGAAAAATAAGGCTTTGCTTGGATTGCTTGCGAACTGAGCAAAAAATAAAACTTGAACAAAATCAATAACTTAGATAATTTAAGAGACTCGCCATGGCGACAAAAAGCGCAAGCTAATTTTAAAATCCATGAAAAGAACTTTTGTGCATAAGTCAATAGAAAAAACCCAAAAATTTAAATATTTTTGGGTTTTTTTATGGGGTTTTCTGTGCTTACAGGCGAAGAGCCTTGGAATGGCTGTGAACCGCTTCGACCAAGGCCGAAACATGCTCTGGCGGGGTAAATTGGCTGATGCCGTGGCCTAAATTAAAGATGTGTGTAGGCCCGGTGCTGTTGGCATCGGTGTGCGGTTTACCAAAACTGTCCAAAACCCGAACCACCTCTTTTTGAATGTTCTCAGGCGGTGCGAACAAGACATTGGGATCGATATTGCCTTGCAACGCTTTGCCCGGGCCATTGACGGCACCGCCCACCATCTGGCGGGCACGGCCTAAGTTCATGGTCCAGTCAAGTCCCAACACTTCGCAGTCAAGGCGGCCCATTTCTTCAAGCCACAGCCCACCGCCCTTGGTAAACACAATGCGTGGAATTTTGACGCCCTGGTGTTCTTTCTTCAGCATCGCCAAAACTTGAGCGGTGTAGGCCAAGCTGAATTCTTGAAAGGCTGAATCGGCCAAGACGCCGCCCCAGCTGTCAAAAATCATGACCGCTTGTGCGCCCGCTTCAATTTGAGTGTTGAGGTAAGTGGCCACGGCTTGTGCGTTCACAGTCAACATGCGGTGCATCAAGTCGGGTCGGCTGTACAGCATGGATTTCACCAAGCGATAGTCATCCGATCCTTTGCCTTCCACCATGTAGCAGGCCAAGGTCCAGGGGCTGCCAGAAAAACCAATCAAGGGCACGCGGCCGTTCAGGGCTTTGCGGATTGATGTCACCGCATCAAAGACATAACGCAGTTTGGCCATGTCGGGTACTTGTAATTCGGCCACAGCGGCCTCATCGCGCACAGACTTGGCAAAGCGGGGTCCTTCTCCTTGTTCAAAACTCAAGCCCAAGCCCATGGCATCGGGCACAGTCAAGATGTCGCTGAACAAAATGGCGGCATCGAGGGGATAGCGGTCTAAGGGTTGCAGCGTGACTTCGGTGGCAAAGTCGACGTTGGTGGCCAGTCCCATGAAGCTGCCAGCCTTGGCCCGCGTGGCGCAATATTCAGGCAAATAGCGACCCGCTTGTCGCATGAGCCATACCGGCGTGTGATCACTGGCTTGACGCCAGCAGGCGCGCAAAAAATTGTCGTTTTGAAGGGGCGCAAAAGAAGCAGTGCTCATGAAAATAAAACGTTTCGATAGGTCGTTTGCATTCTCGCAGACTGCACCCGTGCATTGGGAATATAGCGAGCCAAGCCAGCAAAATTAAGGTGCAGACTTAACTTGCCGCAAGGCATTTTGCACTTCTTGAACCGAGGGCAGCTCTGACAAAATGAGCACCTCTTGACCAGGGGCATACCAAGCATACACAGGCAAACCATTGCGCCCTAAATTGTTCAAAGCTTTGGTAATGGCAGGGTCGTAACGCGTCCAATCGGCACGCAACAGCAGCACATTTTTTTGCGCAAAATCTTGCAGCAGATTGGCATCCGCAAAGGTGGTCTTCTTGTTAAATTGGCAGGTCACGCACCACGCGGCCGTAAAGTCGATAAAAACAGGTCGTCCTTCTTTTCTGGCTGTGCGCACCTTGTCTTCTGACCAAGCTTCCCAAACAGCCGAGGGCTGCGATGCGCCATTTTGTTTGGTAGACATCGAGGTGGATGCCGATGTTTGGATGTTTGTTTCAGCGCTTTCCCACCAACCTGTTTGCAAACCCAGCACCCACACCAACCAAAGGGCCGTGGCATACATGGGGATGGCCATGACATGTCGGAAGGTATTCATCCACGCGCCAGGTTTGGGTAAAAACTTCAGCCACGCTGAACTGATGGACACCAATAAGAAGGGTAAAGCCATGCCCAAGCCCATGGCGCCAAAAATAGGCAAGGCTTGCCAAGCCGGAAAGCCAATGGCCAAGCCCAGAGAAGCGCCCATGAAGGGCGCCGTGCAGGGCGAAGCAATGACCACCGCAAACACACCAGACCACAAAGCGTTGGTAGCAGGATTGGCAAATTGGAAGCTGGCCACTGAGCTTGGCACAAAATGGCCGAACTCAAACAAGCCCGATAAATTCAGCCCAATGATCACAAACAAAAATGCGAGTGCGCCTACTACCCATGGCGACTGCAGCTGAAAGCCCCATCCCATTTGCGTCCCTGCCGCGCGCAAGGCCAGCATCAAACCGCCCAACAACAAAAATGAAATGACGACGCCCACACTGAATGCCCATGCAGAGAGCCGCATGGTTCTTTGGTTGCCAGAGTGCTGCGTGATGCCCAGCAACTTGATCGCCAACACCGGAAAAACGCAAGGCATGAAATTCAAAAGCATGCCACCCAAAAATGCACCCAGCAACGCCAAGATCCAAGTGGCCCAGGGTGCTGCAGAAATGCTCGCAGGGGGCAATGAAAAATTGACATTGCTGGCGTCATAAACCGCAGGCGCTTCAGTCCACTCTTGCCACTTACCCTGAACAGGCGTTTCAAAAACCCATTGCTTGCCAGTGGGCGCACTGTCTGTTCCTTCAACCAACAACCAGGTCATGCGTGTGGGGCTGTCCATCCTCTCGCTTGAAATAGGCAAGGTGACGCTGTTGTCCTGGATGTTTGGCGTGGCACTGTTGCGCATCACATTGGCCGTTTGCGGATAAAGGGTCCATGCGCCCGCCTTCAATTCAGCGGGCAATGTGGCAATCTTCAAAGTCAACGAACGGCCATCCTCCGCAATGACGGCCGAATGATTGCCATTTAGTACTTGGACTTGATTTGAAAAAGCAGCCTGAAAAGCCTCTGGGGCCATGACCGTGCTGCCTTTTACAGGCACTTTGACTGAAAAGTCACCTTCTTGTGGAATGCACTCTTGTTTGCAAACCAACCAGGAAGCATGAAGTTGCACGGTGATGTCTGTCTCTGGCGCTTTGACTTTGAACGCCGGACCAACTTGAACTGGCGTCACCAATAGCACGCTGCCCTCGTAGCCGTAGTTGGCCATGGTGCCTACTGGGATCTTTTGTGGGGCAGGCCAAATTAAATTGCCAGGCTTCAAGCCATCAGGCAGCTGCCATTGAAGTTCTGTGGCCAAGCCGGAGTCGCCGGGATTGCGCCAGTAGGTGTGCCACTTGGGCTCGTGATCAATTTGCAGACCCAACCAAAACGTTTCACCTGGTACAAGTCCTTTGGGGGCATAGACCTGCAAAGTCGCTTTGACTTGCGCCGTGCTAACGACCTGACCTTTTGGATTGTTGGCCATCGAGCCGCCCAAAATTTGCGTTTGCGCTTGGACCCATCCCCCAAAAAACATCAAAAAGCTGCAGACCAGCAAGGCCCGAAACTTTTTGGCGGCATCGAGAAATGAAAAAGCGCAAAGCAAGGGCATGAAGAAAACGGTCTAGATAGAAGTCACAATGAGAGGGCGGGTAACAGCACCAGCTTGAGGTTGGTTTGCAACGCTGCCAGTGGCATAACGACACTCTACACCCGAAATTCTTTTCCCCGGTCTTGCCAGTCTATTAAACTGACAACCTAGTCAACAGGCTTTCCATGTCACTCAACACCCATTTTTGGTCAGATTTAAACACCCAAGACTTTGCGCGCTTGGACAAATCGCGCGTCATTGCGGTGTTGCCATTGGCAGCCACAGAGCAACATGGCCCGCACCTGCCCTTGTCGGTCGATACCGACATTGTGAATGCGGTCATTGCCCGCAGCGTGCCTTTGCTGCAGACCTTAGCGCCAAGCTTGCCTGTTTACTTTTTGCCCACGCAAGCCGTAGGTCTCAGCCCCGAACATGCCGCTTTTCATGGCACCCTGACCCTCAAGCCCGAAACGCTCATTCGTTTGTGGACCGATATTGCAGAATCGGTCAATGCTGCAGGCATTCACAAATTGGTGATGTTCAACGCTCACGGCGGCCACGTTGGTGCGATGGATGTCGTGGCGCGTGATTTGCGCGCCCGACTTGGCATGTTGGTTTACTGTGTCAATTGGTATCAGTTGCCACTGCACGATGCACAGGGGCAAGACCTGAACGCCTTGTTTTCCGAACACGAACATCGCTTTGGTGTGCATGCAGGCGAGGTGGAAACCTCGGTCATGTTGGCCTTGAAACCTCAAGCCGTTCGCATGGACGAAGCTCAAAATTTCAAATCGACTTCTGAACTTCGGGCCGCCAAGTTTCCAATCTTGGGTAACGGCAAAAGTGCCAAGCTGGCTTGGCAAATGCAAGACTACAACCCCATGGGTGCTGCCGGCAATGCGGCCGCGGCCACACCCGAAAAAGGTCAAGCTTTGTTGGCGGCTGCGGGCCAATCGTTGGCCCAGTTGTTCATAGAAATAGACCAGCTGCCAGCCGACACGCTGAAGTTGCCGGCCTAAAACTCAATACCGCGGCAGGTTCAGCTCGTTGCTGCCCGGGAAAATTTGTTTGGGGTATTCGCGGGTTGAGTCCAAACAACCGCCATTTTCATAAACCCCTTTGGGGTCGCGCATTTTCATCATGCGATTAAGAACCCACTTCAATTTGGTGGGGTTGCGCAGGGTGTCTGCCATGCATGCTTCAACCACTGTCTCGTCCATCCACAACTCGCCATCTGAATTGGTTTTGAGACCATCACGCCAGTGATAAATTTCGACGCATTTGTTGATTAGGCTGTAAGGCTGATCGCGTTTCCAGAAGTTGCTGAACAGGCCGCTGCCCATGTAAATGACCCAAGAGCCTTCATAGCCCGTGATGTCTGAGGAAGCTTCGTCGGGGTTGCGAAACCAGAGCCTGTCGCCAGGCACGAAGAAATGGCTGGGCAAAGGGTCTTCTGCAGTGCCGTACTCATGCAAATAGACATCGTGAAATTGGCCAGATCGAACCGCATGAATTTCATTCAACTTTTGCAAGTCATCTAGCAGCGGGGTGTTGTGGCTTGCCGCTTCTTGGGCCAAGCCCAACAAAATAACGTATTCGCTGGCGCGATAGCAAGAGAAATCGTACAGCTTGCCCGTGGCCTCAGGCTGGGTGGCGCTGACCAAAGCATTGATCAAAGATTGACCAGGCTGCAAAATAAATCCAGCCTCTTCCTCGTAGTGCCAATAGTCTGCGGGCCTTTCTGCCGCTTCAGTCTTAAAAGCCAAAGCAGTTTTGCGGGATGCTAAGGCAATATTCTTCCGAACTCGCACACTGCTGGCCAAAGCTTCCAGCGATTTGAACTCAAAGCCAACAGGGCTGACCAACAAGGCCCACAATATTTCTTGGGAAATTTGGGTGGCAATGGCATGGAAAGACAGGGTATTGCTGTGAGGTGCGAATACCGCCATCCAAGCATCGCTCATTCGGCAATGCTGCGACCCCAATTCAGACCGAATTTGAATTTCTTCTTCGATGCCGTAAGACGCAAAAAAACTTCGGCAGTCTTCAGCACTGCACCCGCCTACCTTCACGCCCTCCACGTGGAAGCGTTGTAAAAAAGACAAGGGTGCGACTTGCATGAAAGTCATTCTTACAAGAATTTGTAAGTGACTCTATCGGTGAAAACACTACGAAAAATAAGGCTATTTGCAAGTTTCGTGTCAAGAAAACGTCGTCCAGCCCTGATAACCAGGGCCGTCTAGGTGCGGCAAATTGTTGTAGGACAGCAGCATGTGGCGTTTCGGTGTGTAGGCAAATTCGGTCACAGCCGTGTTGCGAATTCTTAAATTCAATTCGATGGCGGTTTCTGCAGGTGCGGCCAAAACTTGGCTGACTGCGGTGGCGATGGGGCCGCCACTGGACACAATCAAGACACGCCCAGCGTGCGTTTCTTTCACATGCTGCAGCACAGCCTGAATGCCCTTTGCAAACTCAGCAAAGCTAGGCATGCCCTTGGGCTGAGTTTCACCCGCCATCCATTTTTGCAATGCTTTACGAAGCAATCGAAAGTGATGCTTGTACATCTCGGGCGTGTCTGGTTTGGCCAAGGGAGCGGGATGCACGGTTTCGATGAGGGCATGGCTGTCATACTCATTCAGCGCTGGCCAAATTTCGGGTGTCATCTGGAGTTTGGCGCCTTCCGCAATGGCCTCCCAGGTTTGTCGATGGCGCTTAAGACTGCCCATCAAGACCGCATCAAACTGAAGTTCATCCGAGCGCGCAGGCGTTTGACTGGCTTCTCGCCAATATTCACCCAGGCGTTGCCCTTGGCGCTTT
>JBIKJX010000052.1:0-9048 GCA_044360785.1 Limnohabitans sp. | reverse complement strand
GCATGCGACCCAGTAACAAGGGGCCCATGTCCGAGACCGTTGCCCTAACGGGATGCCCTTGCTTGCCAAAGACATCCCAGAGCGTGGTCGGACAACTTTGGATAGCGGGCTCGCTCATTTGGCGATCCTTCAAAATGCCTTTGAGCTTTTCACTCAAGTGACCTTTTTGGCTGATACCGACCAAATCACCTTTGACATCGGCCATGAAAACCGGAACGCCCTGATTTGAAAAATTTTCGGCCAAAGTCTGCAAACTGACTGTTTTACCGGTGCCCGTGGCCCCTGTGATCAAGCCATGTCGGTTGGCCATTCGAAGCAAAATGTGACATTCTGTGGCTTTATTGCGGGCAATCAACAGTTGATTTGGCATAAAAAAGGTTCCCTCAAGGGTAAAAGTAAAATCTCACCCAATAGATTAAATCAACATCAAGGAATTTGAGATGGCTGGCCACAGTAAATGGGCAAATATTCAGCACCGCAAAGGCAGGCAGGACGAAAAACGTCAGCGGATCTGGACGCGGGTTGTGAGAGAAATCATGGTGGCAGCCAGAACAGGCGGGGGCGACCCTTCGGCAAATCCACGGTTGCGTTTGGCCATTGAAAAAGCCAAAGCGGCGAATATGCCAGCGGATACCGTTAAACGCAACATTGACAAAGCCACGGGCAATCTGGAAGGTGTGACCTACGAAGAAATTCGCTATGAAGGCTATGGCATTGGCGGCGCAGCAATCATTGTCGATACCATGACAGACAATCGTGTCAGAACAGTGGCTGAGGTTCGCCATGCGTTTAGCAAGCACGGTGGCAACATGGGCACTGAGGGATCGGTGGCTTTCCAGTTCAAACATTGCGGGCAAATGATTTTTGCACCTGGAACATCAGAAGACCAAGTCATGGAAATTGCTTTGGAGGCAGGCGCTGAAGATGTCCTTGCGGACGAAGACGGCGCCATTGAGGTGCTCACGTCCATTGCCGATTTTGAAACGGTCAAAAATGCGTTGGAAGCCGCTGGCTTGAAGGCTGAGATGGCCGAGGTCACCATGCGTGCTGAAAACACCATTGATTTGGTTGGCGATGACGCAGCCAAAATGCAAAAACTCTTGGATATCTTGGAAGATTTGGACGATGTGCAAAACGTTTTCCACAACGCAACCATTTCTGAATAAGGCTTGATCGATGAAAGTATTGGTAATTGGCGGCGGTGGTCGTGAGCACGCCCTGGCCTGGAAGTTGTCTCAGTCTGAACGCGTTCAAAAAGTCTATGTGGCACCTGGCAATGGGGGAACTGCGCGTGATCCGAATTTGGTAGATGTCCCCATCACCGATGTGAAAGCCTTATGCGAATGGGCCCAACAAGAAAAGATCGAATTGACCGTGGTGGGGCCTGAATCCCCGTTGGCAGCTGGCGTGGTGGACGAATTTCGTGTGCACAACATGCGAATTTTTGGCCCAACCAAAGCGGCGGCACAACTGGAAAGCTCAAAGGCATTCTCAAAAGCCTTCATGCACCGTCATGGCATTCCAACAGCCATCTACGAAACCTTTACAGACCCTGTTCAGGCGCATGCCTACATTGACAAAATGGGTGCCCCCATTGTGGTCAAAGCCGATGGCTTGGCAGCAGGCAAGGGCGTGGTCGTGGCCATGACGTCTGCTGAAGCACATGAGGCCATTGACTTCATGTTGCTAGACAACCAATTGGGGGTGGTCCACAATGCAGGCGCAGACGGTGCTGCTGTTCCGCGTGTGGTCATTGAAGAATTTTTGCAAGGCGAGGAAGCCAGCTTTATTGTTTTGTGTGATGGCAAAAACGTCGTTGCTTTGGCCACCAGTCAAGATCACAAACGCTTGCTCGACAACGACCAAGGCCCTAACACTGGCGGCATGGGAGCCTATTCGCCTGCGCCTGTGGTGACGGCGCAAGTTCATGCACGTGCCATGCGAGAGGTCATCATGCCAACCATCAAAGGCATGGAAAAAGATGGCATCCCTTACACGGGTTTTTTGTATGCTGGATTGATGATTGATGCGTCGGGTCAACCCAAAACTTTGGAATTCAATTGCCGAATGGGCGACCCCGAGACACAGCCCATCATGATGCGTTTGAAGTCTGATTTGGTTGAGGTGATGCTAGCGGCCACCCAAGAAAAATTGGACACGATCGAGCTAGAGTGGGATCGGCGAACAGCCCTTGGCGTTGTGATGGCCGCGGCAGGTTATCCCATGAATCCGCGCAAAGGCGATGTCATCTCGGGACTGCCCAAAGACGATCCTGAAGCCATGGTCTTTCATGCAGGCACCATCAGCAAAGACAACCAAACCCTCACTTCAGGCGGCCGAGTTTTGTGTGTCACAGTTTTGGCGGAAACAGTCAAGCAGGCGCAGCAAAAAGCCTATGAAATTTCTAAAGGCATTCATTTTGAGGGTCAACAATACCGCAAGGATATTGGTTTCAGGGCCATCAAATCGTGAACCAAGTCGTGAATCAAATTGACCCACAAAAAATACCCGCACCGGTTCTGATCCCGGGTCCTTATGCCGTTCAATTCAAAGGCTACGCTTGGGCTGCATGGCTTCTGAAACTCATTGGATGGCGTGTTGACTTTCAAGGTTTACCAACCCTGCAAGGAGTTGCCATTGTTTATCCGCACACCAGCAATTGGGACTTCGGCACAGCGATGTTATGCAAATGGACCATGGGTTTGCCGGTTCATTTTTGGGGCAAGGATTCATTGTTCAAAATCCCGCTGATTGGTCGCTGGATCAAGTGGATTGGTGGTGTTCCGATTGACCGGTCCTCTTCAAGAGGCGTTGTGGGTGCCATGGTGGAGGTTTTTGCAGAGCATCAACGTGCGGGCAAATTCATGTGGCTGGGTTTATCGCCAGAAGGAACACGCAAGCACACACAGGGATGGCGAAGCGGTTTTTACCAACTGGCGCTTGGCGCAGATCTTCCGCTGGCCGTTGTCAGGCTAGACTACGGGCAAAAGGTCATGAAGTTTGAGGGTTTTTTGAAGCTCACGGGTGATGTTGAAGTTGACTACATCCATATTCGAGAAATGTATGAGGGTGTTCAAGGATTTCATTTGAATCAGGCCGCCCCCATTCGACCTTTGCCGGTCAAAGAGACTAAAAGTAATTGAATGCAGATGAATTGAGGAAGAGACAAGATGCGTGTGAATCAAGCCCAAATCGTTCGAGAGTACTTAATCAAACTGCAAAGTCAGATTACACAGGCTCTGTTCGAGGTCGATGGCACTCCATTTGTTGTTGACCCTTGGAAAAAGCCCGAAGGCGAAATGCTACAAGGTGATGGCATCACACAAATAGTGGAGGGCGGTCCTGTTTTTGAACGTGCGGGTTGTGGTTTTTCGCATGTCACAGGCCCTAAGTTGCCCCCCTCAGCAACCCAACATCGACCCGAATTGGCGGGTGCGCCGTTTGAAGCCATGGGCGTTTCCTTGGTCTTTCATCCACGCAATCCTTACGTGCCAACCGTCCACATGAACATCCGAATGATTGTGGCCAAGCCCGAAGGAAAAGATCCCGTTTCATGGTTTGGCGGCGGCATGGATTTGACCCCTTACTATGGTTTTGAAGAAGACGCCGTGCACTTCCATCAAACATGCAAGGATGCGGTTGCGCCTTATGGTTCCGACTTGCACCCAAGGTTCAAGAAGTGGTGCGATGAATACTTCTTTTTGAAACATCGCAATGAAGCACGCGGTGTTGGCGGCATCTTCTACGACGACTTTTCAGAATTGGGCTTTGAAAAGGGTTTTGCCATGATGCAAGACGTTGGCAATGGCTTATTGAAGGCTTATATGCCACTGGTCATGCGACGTAAAGACACGCCATACGGGGAACGTGAACGTGAATTTCAACTCTACAGGCGCGGTCGCTATGTTGAATTCAATTTGGTATGGGACCGAGGCACGCATTTTGGTCTTCAATCCGGTGGCCGAACCGAATCCATTTTGTTGTCGATGCCAGCCTTGGTCAGCTGGTCTTACAACCGCTTAGACGCACCTGAATCCGCGGAGGCTCAGTTGACCGCCAAGTTTTTAAAGCCTAGGGATTGGGTTTGACACCCAAACGGATCGGTATTCTGGGCGGTGCATTTGATCCGCCCCATCTTGCCCATGTGGCCATGGCAGAAGCGGCCGTTGCGCAGTTCCAGTTGGATGAATTGAGAATGATCCCCACGGGAGATGCTTGGCATAAACCAAGACATTTAAGTCCAGGATGGATGCGCCTAGAAATGGCGAAACTGGCATTTTCTAACTTGCCGCATACTGTCGTGGACGACATGGAGATCCAACGCCAAGGGCCTAGCTTTACGGTTGAAACATTGCGCCTCCTGCAGATCCAATTCTCGGGCGCTCAATTTTTCTTATTTGTAGGTGAAGATCAAGGCAAAGCTTTGCGCACATGGCACGAAATAGATGAAATTGCGCAGCGGGCTATAATTTGCGTAGCTGAGCGCTCGCTGCCTGATTCTTCAGGCGCTGTTGCTCAAAGCCATGACATCCCCACCCAAACCTTGAAGTTACCCCCATTGCCCCACAGTGCAACGGAAGTTCGGACGCGGGTAGCCCATGGACAACCCATCGACGCTCTGGTCCCAAAGGCCGTTGCGTTGTATATTGAACGCCATCACCTTTACCAGCCTTCACGATGACTGATACTTCTGCCAAAAAAGACACCCAAAAACTCCAGCGAGCCATCGTTGATGCTTTGGAGGATGTGAAAGCGCAAGAAATTGTTGTGTTCGATACAGAAGCAATGTCGCCCCTGTTTGAACGCGTCATCATCGCTTCAGGTACTTCGAATCGTCAAACCAAGGCTTTGGCAGCCAGCGTTCGTGACAAGGTGAGAGAAGCTGGATTTCCAAAGCCTCGCATTGAGGGTGAGGACAATGGCGAGTGGATCATTGTGGATTGCGGCAGCGCCGTGGCTCACATCATGCAGCCGACCATTCGTTCGTATTACAACCTAGAAGAAATTTGGGGTGACAAACCGGTTCGATTGAAGTTGGGTTCGCCCAAGCCTTTAGAGCCTGTGCGCAAACCTGTGGCAAAGAAAAAGGCCACAGTCAGTGCTGGCAGAACGCCCACTCGACGCGATGCTGTTCCCGTGGGTCCTCGGGGTTCTGAGGCTGTGAAGTCAACGCGTCAAGTACCAGCCAAATCGCCAGCCAAATCGCCAGCCAAGTCTGCAACCAAATCGGCTGCCAAGCCTGTCTCCAAAGCAGCCGTTAAATCTACTGGGGCCAAAGCGGGTGCAAAGGTTGCATCAAAAAACGCTAGCAAAACACCGACTCAGGCAGCTACAAAGGCCAAATCTCAGGCAAAACCAAAAGCCAAACCGAAGGCTTAAATCGCATGAGGCTGCTGATCGTGGCAGTGGGGCAACGGATCCCCGATTGGGCGCAAACGGCTTGGGACGATTACGCCAAAAGGTTTCCACCTGAGCTCAAAGTGGAGCTCAAGGCCGTTAAAACAGAACCGCGAGGTTCAAAAACCTATGAAACACTGGTTGCGGCTGAGCGTCAGCGCATTGAAGCAATCATTCCGCGCGGTTCTCGCATTGTCGTTCTAGACGAGCGCGGCAGCAGCCTGCGAACCACCGCGCTGGCGCAACGTTTGAAAGACTGGCAATTGAGCGGTGATGATGTAGCGCTGATCATTGGCGGACCCGATGGCCTTGAGCCTGCATTTCGAGAGGCAGCTGACGAAAGAATTCGTTTGTCAGACTTGACCCTGCCGCATGCCATGGCACGTGTGCTTCTGATTGAGCAGTTGTACCGTGCTTGGTCGATCAATGCAAACCACCCTTATCACCGTGAGTGAAGACGGATGCATCATTTTGTTTATTTGGCTTCCCAAAGTCCTCGAAGAAGACAACTCCTTGAGCAGATGGGCGTTCGTTATGAATTGCTCTTGGCAAGCGCAGACGAAGACGCTGAATCACTAGAAGAAATGCGGCCAGGCGAAGCGCCTTTGACTTATGTCAAACGCGTCACGCAACTTAAGTTAGAGGCTGCCGTAGAGCGTATGAAAAAACGAGGCATACCGCCAGCCCCCATACTTTGCGCAGACACCACGGTTGCGCTAGGACGTCAAATTTTAGGGAAGCCTACAGATGCCCAAGATGCGCTGAGAATTTTGAAATTGTTGTCTGGCAAAAAGCATCGGGTATTGACTGCCGTGGCGCTGGCGTCAAAACGCAAACGCGAAATTTGTGTGTCAGCTTCGCACGTTACTTTTGCACCCATGACATTGGCGGAAATGAAATCATATGTGGCAAGCGGTGAACCTATGGGAAAAGCAGGTGCTTATGGCGTTCAAGGTTTGGCTGCAACATTTATCTCTGAAATTAAAGGGTCCTATTCCGGGATCATGGGCTTGCCGCTGTTTGAGACAGCGCAGCTTTTAAAGCAAATTTGAAGCATGACAAACACGGCCTCTCATGCCACTTATCTGACAGCGGCTTTTTATAAATTTGTGGATCTGCCAGACTTTGCAGATCGCAGAGCTTCATTGCTAGCGTTCTGCGAGGCGCATCAGGTCAAAGGCCTAATTTTGTTGGCCAGAGAAGGCATCAACAGCACCATTGCCGGTTCGCCTGAGGATGTACATGCGGTATTGGCCTATCTGCGTTCAGATCCCAAACTGGCCGATCTAGAGCACAAAGAATCCTTTTCTCACAAAGCGCCTTTTCACCGCATGAAGGTGCGACTTAAAAAAGAAATCGTGACCTTGGGGGTGGAGGGCATCAGTCCAACCAAAAAGGTCGGTCAGTACGTCCGGCCTGAGGATTGGAATGAATTGATTTCTTCGCCCGATGTGGTGGTCGTTGATACGCGCAACGACTATGAAGTTGAGATAGGCACTTTCAAAGGCGCCATTGATCCCAATATTCAGAGCTTTTCACAACTGACCGAATGGGTCAAAACCGCAAAGGTTTTAGAACAGAAAAATGGAAAAAAGCCCAGGGTTGCCATGTTTTGCACCGGCGGCATTCGTTGCGAAAAATCAACTTCCCTGATGCTTGAGCATGGCTTCAATGAGGTCTATCACTTGCAGGGTGGCATTCTGAAGTATTTAGAGTTGGTGCCGCCTGAGAAAAGTTTATGGGAGGGTGAGTGTTTCGTTTTTGACGAGCGTGTTTCTGTGGGGCATGGTTTAAAACCTGGCGCACACGAGTTGTGTCGCTGCTGTCGAGACCCCTTGCCTGATGACGCCAAAGCCTCACCCCTCTTTGAGTTGGGCGTCAGTTGTCCAAGGTGCCACGCACTGACCAGCGAGGTGCAAAAAAACAGTGCGCGTGAACGTCAACGCCAGTGGGAGATTGCCAAGTCCAAACAAATCAACCACATTGGCACACCCCAGCGTCAAGAAAAAATTGCCAATTTATTACCCATGGATGCACCTGTTTTATATTCCTTTAGACGTTGCCCTTATGCTATGCGTGCGCGCTTGGCACTTCTGGCCAGTGGTGTTCGATGTGAGATTCGTGAAATTGCTTTGTCACAAAAGCCTGAAAGCATGTTGGCGATTTCACCCAAAGGAACGGTGCCTGTTTTATGGGTGAAGGGTCAAGTGTTAGAGGAAAGTTTGGACATCATGAATTGGGCTTTGAGCCAAGGTGATCCGGCCCAATGGCAAACCCAACATTTGGCTTGCCATCAAGAGGCTCTCAATTTGGTCAAACAATGCGATGACGATTTCAAAATCAATTTAGATCGTTATAAGTATCCAAATCGCTACGATTTAATGGATGGCAAAGTGCATAGAGAATTGGGCGCTCAGTATTTGTTCAAATTGGAAGAGCGCTTGCGTCGATTTGCACACTTGGTGGGCCCAGCTTGGACTTGGGTTGATGCAGCCATTGCGCCGTTTGTTCGTCAATTTGCCAGAACAGACCGAGCCTGGTTTGACGAACAACCTTGGCCCGCTTTGAAAAATTGGCTTGAAAATTTTGAGCAATCACCTGAATTTGAAGTGGTGATGCACAAATACAAAGTCTGGCATCAAGACGCCAAACCAGTTGCTTTTCCAGCGGCTTCCTCGACAAACTGAAGTGTTCTTTCAACTTGCGTGACTGGCAGCATGTGGCCACCGCTGACCAGGGTCAATTGCACGCCTGGAATCCGTTGAACCAGGTCTTCGCCGTTTGACTTGCAGCTCAAGATGCGGTCTTCGCGCCCATATAAAACATGAATGGGTGTTTTCATGTTTGGATAGCCTTCTTCGATGTTCGGCATGCTGTATCTGGCTTGCGTTAAGTCGCTTGAGGCTGTGATGAAGTTTTGTGGTTTAAGCGAAAAAATACCGCCACCCCGTATGGCAAAATCGGCGGGCGCTTTTTCGGGACCAAAGATCAATTTGAGGCTTGCATTCATACGATAGATGGTGCCCGGTATGGCCAGAGTCCATCCAATCACACGTCTGACAAAAGGCGAGGCAATGTCCAAGGGTTTGAAAACAGTTGCAACTTCTTCTGGCGAATGTGTCAAAGGCGCAATTAAAGCCAACGCTTGAACACGCTGAGGGTGTCTTTGCGCCAATGCCAAAGCAATGGCACCCCCCAAAGAATGTCCCACAAAAATGGCTGATTCAATCTTCAAATGGTCCAACAACTCAACCAGGGTGTCGGCTTGGGCTTCTAAGCTGGCGTTGGCATGACTGGCGCGTTTGGAATAACCACACCCTGGACGATCGACGCAAATGACGCGGTAGTTTTTTGACAAGGGCGATGCCAAGCCATAGGTAAAGTTCTGAAGGTTACCGGCCAAGCCATGAATCATGACAATGGTGGTCCCTTGTCCATGGTCGACGTAGTGGAGTCGGGTGTCGCCAAGCTGCGCAAAGGTGCCGGAAGGCGGCAAATATTGCGTGGCTTTTTTGTTGGAGAAAGCTGCAAACATGACCAAGCCCAAAATGCTCATGAAAAGCAAAAACAAAATCCAAAGAACAAGCATCAGACTGCCCCGAAAAAATTAGCTGAAATGCATGACGCCATCGTTCAGGCGGCCATATCGAA
>JBIKJX010000051.1:0-9073 GCA_044360785.1 Limnohabitans sp. | reverse complement strand
AACACACTGAACGCCTATCTTGGCGCCATCCTTCGGCGCGCCTCGTTCTTTTCTCAGGCGGTAACGTACTTGGGCCAACAAAGGATCGTGTGTCACCTTGGACAAATCGGCCTGCTCAATCAGATGGGCGTGACGCTTGCCACCCGCAGCACCCAAACAGACAAAAAACTTTTTTTGGCGAATGGCCCAATCGGCCATGGCCACTTTGGACTTCACTTGGTCACAGGCGTCAATCACAGCACTCACAGGCGATCGTGCATCAGAAACATTTTGGACACCATGAATGAGTGATTCCCAGTTTTCGGGGGTGACAAAGTCGTCGACCGTGTGCACAAGGCATTGCGGATTGATCTGGCCAATTCTTTCTTTCATGGCAAGCACTTTGGACATCCCCAAAGTAGATTCAAGGGCATGAATTTGACGGTTGATGTTGGACTCGGCCACATGGTCCATGTCGATCAATGTCAGTTCGCCAACACCACTTCTCGCCAGTGACTCCGCCGCCCAGGAACCCACACCGCCAACTCCCACAATCACTGCATGCGCCTTAGCAATGGATGCTGCACTGTCAACACCATACAGACGAGCCATCCCGCCAAAACGTCTGTCGGAATTCATGGCTTAGCCAGCTTTCTTCATGTCGTATTGAAGTGCAATGAAGGCCCCCATCACGATGGAGACTGTGGCCAAAATACTCAAGAGATTGAGCGTTGAAACGCCGCTAAGGCCTTGACCAATCGAGCAGCCAATGGCCATGACAGCACCTACGCCCATCAGGCAAGCACCCCAAAGGTGTCGCTTTAAATCGGCGATGTTTGAAAAACCTTCCCACCGAAAACTACCTTGAAGTTTGGCGCTGACAAAGGACCCCAAAACAATGCCCAACACACTGACCATGCCAATGGTGAGCCTTTTGGTGCCATCACTGAAGTACAACAGAGTATCCAAACCCAAAGCCAAAGGGGCGGTCAAACTGAAGGACTCCATCTTTCGACTGGAAGTGGCCAAGAAAAATTCATCAAGCGTTTCTGGGTGCTCTAAACCATGCCCCATAACACCCGACACCCACCACATACCTGTCACAAGGAGTCCCACAGAAAGGCTTGCCAACAAATTGCGCAGGTTCATGAAATGGCGGTCTTTGAAAATCCATAAACTCATCAGACCGCTGATTACGACGGCAGACCACAACATGCCCTGATTCAAAGTTGAATTGAGAAACCAAGCCGTCCACTGCCCCGCAAACAAGCCCTGCGATATTTCAAACTGGACGGGCTCAATAGACTGCACACGGGGGATGGCCAAGAAGCCCCTCATAGTGGCCAACGCCGCCAAGCCCATGGTGACCACAACCACCAATGATTTCAAATTGCCGGCACCTAGGCGAACCAATGATTTGGAGCCACATCCCGAACCCCAAACCATGCCCCAACCAAACATCAAACCACCCAACGTGACCGCCAGCCAGGGGGCAGATTTAGCGGGGTAAATGGTATTGAGTGGGCTAATTAGACCCGCATAACTCATGAAACCAAAGCCAAGAATGGCAACCACAATGGCCAAGGCCCACTGTCTCAATCGGTCAAAGCTGCCCATGATGACAGCATCGCTGACGGCCCCCATGGTGCAAAAGTGAGTGCGATGAAGGACACAGCCAAACAAGAAAGCGATGAGGCCCGCTGAACCCAGCACAAGCAGCTGGAGTTGGGCTAGCTGGGTGACGTCCATCTTAGTTAACGGAGTCGGGCCAAACGGTCTTTGGCAGTTTGCGCCGCATCACTGCTTGGATGCGAACTGATCAAGTCTTCCATGGCTTTGCGAGCGCCTTTGGTGTCTTTCAATTCGACCAAGCAATTGGAAATGGCCAGCATCGCTTCTGGTGCTCTTGCATGCTGCGGGGCAATGCTGAGTAACTTGCGGAAATTGGCGACCGATTCTTTGTAATCTTTGGTAGCGTACTGTGCATTGCCAATCCAAAACAGACTGGAAGCTGCATAGCCACTGGTAGGGTAACGGCGCAAAAAATTAAGCATGCTGGTTTGCGCAGCTGCAAAGTCGCCGGTTCGAAAAACCGCCAAGGCCGTATCAAATTCTTTCTTTTCAGCAGGATCCGCTTGGAACTCCAATCCATCCAAAACGACTTTGATGGGTTCAAATTTTGAGATGCGCGAATCAACCGATTGCAAGACATCTTTTTGCTTGATTTGGAGTTCTGAAAGCTCTTTGATCAATTGCTCATTGGCACCGCGCATCCTTGACTGATCTGCTTTAAGTGCTTCAATTTGATTTTGCAAATCCAGAATGGCTCGCCTCAAAACGGCAACTTCTTCAAGCTGCGCTTGCGTCTGGGCTTGAATTTGTGTTTTGAAGCCTTGTTGTGCGGCCTCTAGTTTTTGACGTAAGTCCAAGATTGCGCGACGCGCTTCATCGTCTCCAAACAAAGCCGCATGGGCGCCAAAAGAGGCGCCCAGCAACAGTGAAGCCAAAACAAGCTGTCGAACTTGAAACTTGAAGCGTGTGCGCATGTGAATTCAGTAATCAGTATTTGATTTCAACGCGACGATTTTTGGCGAATGTCGCTTCGTCACTGCCGTTTGCAGCTGGCTTTTCTTTACCGAAGCTAACGGCTTCTAATTGCGCATCGCTCACACCCAACAAGGTCAAAGCACGGCGCACAGTTTCTGCACGCTTTTGACCCAAAGCCAAGTTGTACTCACGACCACCGCGCTCGTCGGTATGGCCTTCCAGTTGAACTTTGAATTGCTTGTTGGCTTGCAAATGAGCCGCATTGCGCTCCAACACTGCACGGGCTTCGGGCTTCAATGTAAAGCTGTCGTAATCAAAGTAAACAACATTGAGGCCAGCAGGTGCAACGCCTTGTGTGCTGGCATTGCTGCTTACCACGGGTGCAACTGTACTTGTCGCAGTAACAGGTTGTGAGTTGCTGTTGGCAGAAGCGGTCTTGTCTTCCACGGGTACATCGTTCAGTTTGACCCCTGAAGAACAGGCCGCCAGTGCGGCTGTAAGGGCCAAAATCCAAAAACTACGCTTGATCATAAAAACTCCAAAAGATTTGCTTGATTAATTTATCGGTAAGGGCCCCAAGCAGGCTCACGAATATCCCCACTTTGGCCAGACAATCTTGCTTTAATTTTGCCGTCCAAGGTGGTAGTCATAAGTGCTTCTCGGCCTTGCATCACTGTGGCAAACACAATCAACTTGCTGTTAGGGGCAAAACTAGGACGCTCATCGGCTGTTGTTTCAGTGATGGCAGTGGCCTGGCCAGTACTTAAGTTCATCACTTGAACTTTGAACTGTCCCCCAACACGGCTGATATAAGTTAACCATCGCCCATCGGGGCTCAGTGAAGGTGAGATATTGTAACTGCCACTGAAAGTGACCCTTTCGACGGGTCCTCCCATGGCGGGGGTTCTGTAAATTTGGGGGCTACCGCCGCGATCTGACACGAAATAAATGGCACTGCCATCGGCGGTGTAGGTGGGTTCGGTATCAATGCCGGCACTTTGTGTCATGCGTTTGGCCTCACCGTTGCCCGTGTCAATTTGATACAACTGTGAGCCGCCGTCACGGCTGAGCGTTGCCAACAAACTGCGGCCGTCAGGCGACCAAGCGGGCGCGCTGTTGGAGCCTCTGAAATTGGCCATGACACGACGTTTGCCCGTTGCCAATTCATGGACATAAATAACCGGTTTGCGCGACTCAAACGAGACATAAGCCAATTGATTGCCCTTGGGCGACCAAGATGGCGAAATGATGGGTTCTGAACTGGTCAAAGCGGATTGCGCATTTTCGCCATCGGAGTCTGCAATCCACAGAGAGTATTTGCCAGAAGTTTTGGTGATGTAGGCAATGCGAGTTGCAAAAACACCTTTGTCGCCAGTGAGTTTTTCATACACCCAATCGGCCAAGCGATGGGCTGACAAACGAAGGTCGGCCACTGCCACAGTTTCTCGGTAATCGCCGCGATCCTGTCCGGTCACCACGTCCCATAACTTGGCACGGACTTCATAACGCCCATCTGCCAAGCGCGTTGCACTGCCAGCCAACAAGGCATCGGCACTTCTCTGGCGAATTTGTAGAAAATCAGGGCGCGTCAATTCATCCATCGACAGACCAGGCACAGCCACCGATCTGAACTGTCCGCTTCGCTCCAAATCTGCCAACACAATGGCAGAAGTTTTTTGTGGGGCAATGTCTTCACCCTTGAAGGTGACAACGGCAATGGGCAATTGGGTCATGCCAACACCAGACACATCGACCTTGAACTGGGCCCAGCTTGTCATCGGAAAGAATAAGCACATCGCACTCAATAGCCAACACAAGCGTTTAAATGAGGTCAAAAATTTCATGGAATCGATCATGCGAATAGGTAAAGATAAGACAACTGCGTTAATTTAGCATTGTGACACGCGCTAAAATCAATTTGATGACACAAATCCCCGCTGAAAGTCCCCAAAAGGATCTGCCTTTTTACAAGCGGATGCTCAGGCTTTGGCCCTACTTTGGGCGTCAGCGGGCCTCATGGGTCTTGGCCATCTTGGCGACCTTGGTGGCGGCCAGCACGGAACCCCTCATTCCAGCGCTTTTCAAACCCCTGTTGGACGAGGGTTTTTCTGAAAACGCCTTGCCTTTGTGGATGGTCCCCACCGCCGTCATTGGTATTTTTGCGGTCAGAGGCGCCGCCTTCTTTATTTCTCAGTATGCCTTGGCACGCATTGCCAATGATGGCATGCAAGCATTGCGCGACGCCTTGTTTCAACGCTTGGTTCATGCGGAAATGTCTTTGTTCAGCAAACAATCGGCCAGCGCACTTTCAAACACTTTGGTTTATGAGGTGCAGACCGGTGCCAACCAATTGATTTCTGCCCTGCTGGGTCTGTCCAGAGATGGCTTTACCTTGATTGCACTGGTGGCTTATTTATTTTTTCTCAATTGGAAACTCACTCTCTTGGTTTTCATCGTGGTGCCTGGCACAGCCTGGATCATGAAAAAGCTGTCAAAGCGTTTGTACAGGCTCACCAAGGACAGCCAGAGCGCTACCGACGACTTGGCCTATGTGGTGGAAGAAAATGTTTTAGCGCATCGCGTGGTGCGTTTGCATGGTGCGCAAGCAGGTCAGCTAGAGCGATTCAAGGTTTTAAGCCAACGGCTTCGCAGTTTGGCCTTGAAATCTACCATCGCATCTGCGGCCATGTCGCCCCTCACTCAGTTGATGGCCGCCATTGCACTGTCCGTAGTTTTGGTGGTTGCACTCATACAAAGTCGAACAGGCTTACAAGGCGCTACGGTGGGCGGATTCGTGGCGTTTATCACGGCCATGCTCATGTTGGTCTCGCCCATCAAGCGCTTGGCAGACATTGCAACCCCCATCACAAGGGGATTGGCTGCACTAGAAAGAGGATTGCGCTTGCTTGAGGAAGTCAATGTTGAAGTGCAAGGTCAGCATGAGACACATGTCAATGCAAGTGCAAATGAACATGCCAAGGGAGCTTCTTTATGCATTGAACTCGATGCTGTCTCGGTCAAATACAACCCAGATGCCCCAGCCGCCCTCCAACAAATTAGCATGCAAATTGCCAGAGGCGAAACAGTGGCTTTTGTGGGTTCCTCTGGCTCGGGCAAAACAACACTCATCAATCTGTTACCGCGTTTTGTCTTGCCCGAAAGTGGGCATATTCGCATCATGGGAACGCCCATTGAAGAATGGCCCTTGGCGCAATTGCGCGCGCAGTTTGCGTTGGTCAGCCAAGATGTCGTGATGCTGAATGACACTGTTGCAGCCAATGTGGCTTTGGGCAAAAGCATTGACAAAGACAAAGTACTGAGTTGCTTAGAGGCCGCGAACTTGGCTGATCATGTGGCTCGACTCCCTAATGGCATCGACACCCCGTTGGGCCACAACGCTACGCAACTCTCCGGGGGACAACGGCAGCGCTTGGCCATTGCCCGAGCGCTTTACAAAGACGCGCCCATTTTGATCTTGGACGAAGCCACCTCCGCACTCGACAACGAATCAGAGCGTTTGGTTCAGGATGCATTGCAAAAATTGATGCGCGGTAGAACCACCTTGGTCATTGCGCATAGACTCTCGACCATTGAACATGCAGACCGTGTGGTCGTCATGGAACATGGCCAAATGATCGAGCAAGGTCGTCACCAAGATTTGTTATCGGCCGGTGGAGCCTATGCCAAGTTACACCACAAAGGCGAAGTTTAAGATTGGCTGGTTTTCAAAGCGCTAGAGCAACACAATGTCGTACTGCTCTTGGCCCATGGCTGACTCGCTTTGCAGCGAAATAGGCTTTGTAATAAAGTCTGACAGCGCCGCCAAATGTTGGCTTTCTTCGTCCAACAACAATTCAATGACACCGGGCGCGGCCACAACCCTGAATTCACGTGGATTGAACTGACGCGCCTCTCGCAAAATTTCGCGCAAGATGTCATACACCACCGTTCGGGTGGTTTTGACGGTGCCCTTGCCTTCGCAGCTGGGGCAAGGTTCACACAACATGTGAGACAAAGATTCACGCGTGCGCTTGCGAGTCATTTCAAGCAAACCCAGCTGAGAAAAACCACCCGCCATGGTTTTGACGCGGTCTCTTGCCAGCTGCTTTTTAAATTCATCCAGCACTGCGGCTTGGTGTTCGTCGCGGGCCATGTCAATGAAGTCAACAATGATGATGCCGCCCAAATTCCTAAGCCTGAGTTGGCGTGCAATCGCGTGTGCTGCCTCTAAGTTGGTCTTGAAAATGGTGTCATCAAAGTTGCGCGCACCTACATAACCGCCCGTGTTCACATCCACGGTGGTGAGGGCTTCTGTTTGGTCAATGATGAGATAGCCACCCGACTTCAAATCAACACGCCGACCCAAGGCTTTGGCCACTTCTTCGTCAATGGCATACAAATCAAAGATAGGCCGTTCACCTTTGTACAACTGCAAACGTGCGGCAGATGCGGGCATGAATTCTTTGGCAAATTTAACCAGCGACTCAAATTGTTCTTTGGAGTCGATGCGAATGGTTTGGGTGGCCTCACTGACCAAATCTCTGAGTACCCTTTGGAGCAGGGTTAAGTCTTGATGCAACAAAGATTGGGCAGGCAATTTGACCGAGGCCTCTTTAATTCGAGCCCATGTTTTGCGCAAATACGCAATGTCTTCACCCAACTCCATGTCGCTAGAGTCTTCGGCATTGGTGCGCAAAATAAAGCCACCGCCCTGCTCGCCCACTAAGTTTTGGAGTCGCTGTCGCAGTGCGTCACGTTGCTCTGTTGGAATTTTTTGGGAAACCCCAATGTGGTCGTCTTGCGGCAGAAAGACCAAATGCCGCCCCGCAATGCTGATCTGGGTCGATAGCCGGGCGCCCTTGGTGCCAATAGGGTCCTTGATAACTTGCACCATTAAAGCTTGGCCTTCAAAAACCTGCTTTTCGATGGGTACCAGCGCTTGCGTACTGCGAGCGACCTGGGGCGGCTCGCCTTCAGGTTGGCGTTGCCACACATCGGCCACATGCAAAAACGCTGCACGCTCAAGTCCAATGTCAATGAAGGCCGATTGCATGCCAGGCAAGACGCGCGCGACCTTGCCTAAATACACGTTGCCGACCAACCCACGTTCAAGTGTGCGCTCAACATGCAGTTCTTGAACAGCGCCCTGCTCGACCACGGCAACACGTGTTTCTTGGGGTGACCAATTGATCAAAATATCTTGTTGCATGTCTCTTTGTTCTCGTTCTGGGCAAACCTCACTCTGGCTCGCTGGTCCAAGGTGACTGAGGAAGAGGCCATGATAGCAACTCTGCCAATCGGCACACGACCCAAAAAGCCTCCTCAGTTGAGGTCAAGCTGGGAGGTACCAGCAAGCCGCGCCAGCAACGCTCCAGCGCATCGTCTTCGGTAATGCCCAATTCAAACTGCTGGGTACTGGCGGTATTGACCAAAAGCTGGGCCAAGTCTTCACACAATTCGTAACGAGCAGTTAACTCGGCCCTTGGCAGTGAGAGCTTGAATTGACCCTTGTCCAAATACAAGGCCATGAAAGACTCTGGAACAAAGCTTTGGTTTTCTTCATACATGCAATTCATTCTAGCCACATAATCAGACACAATATGAATGCTGAAATTAAGGCTTATTTTTGCTTGCCCCCACTGCCTAAGAGCGATGTCCATGTCTAAAGTCATTTCCAATTACCTTCAAGCTTTCGTATTGATGCTTGCAGGCGCACTGACCACCTTCAATGCCTTTGGACAGGGATCACCTCAAATGAACTTGCCACGCATAACCCTGAATGCGGGTATGCATTTAATTCAAGTACAAGTGGCACAAGATTTTGAACAACGGCAAATTGGCCTGATGTGGCGCAAAGAAATGCCCCAAAACGAAGGCATGCTGTTTGTGTTCGAGCAAGCTGCCGTTCAATGTTTTTGGATGCGCAACACGCTGTTGCCGCTGACAGCAGCTTTTGTGGCAGACGATGGCACCATTGTCAATTTGGCAGACATGAAACCCCAGACAGACGATTCACACTGTTCCAAAAAACCAGTTCGCTTTGTTTTGGAAATGAACCAAGGTTGGTTCGCCAAACGAAACATTCAAGCCGGCTTTAAACTCACTGGACCTGGCTTTAGTAAATAACAGATCTCAGCCTGGCTTTAGACGCCCCAAACCACATCGGCTGATTTGTCCAAGCAAGTCCTCAACATTTTGAGCATGGGCTGACTGCGATTGCGAAGCGGCACTTGCTTGGGATCTGGTGCGCCAAGCGCTTCTTCCTCCTCAATGGCGCGCTCTAGCAAAGCCATCGCCTGAGCCAGTTGATCGACTAAGAAAATACCCTTGACTTGGTCTTCACGTCCCATGATTTTGAGGAGTCTTTTGGCATCCGGCTCCAACATGATCAGATCGCCCGTCACTTTTGATTTAAATTTGTAGAGCATGATGACTTTCAATGAGAGATCATTATCGAACACAGTAGTAAGAAAATTCCTGACCAGGAAACTCAGTCATTGGCCGAATGGGCGATGGGTTGGGCAAGTCGGGCGCCATGACTTTGTTG
>JBIKJX010000050.1:0-9137 GCA_044360785.1 Limnohabitans sp. | reverse complement strand
CGCAAAACCATCCCTAGTTGCTGGACATTCTTTGGGTGAGTATTCAGCATTGGTTGCGTCTGGCGTTTTGACGCTGACGCAGGCTGCACCCTTGGTCAGATTTCGTGCTGCGGCCATGCAAGATGCTGTGGCTGTTGGCGCTGGCGCCATGGCTGCCGTGCTGGGCATGGAGGCTGCCAAAGTCATCGAGGGTTGTGCGCAAGCGCAAGCCACTTTCCTTGCTGGCAGTGGCGAGGTCGTTGAGGCTGTGAATTTCAACGATCCAGGACAAACAGTCATTGCGGGCAGCAAAGCAGCGGTCGAAAAAGCCTGCGAAGTTTTAAAGGCCATGGGTGCCAAACGTGCGCTTAACTTGCCCGTATCAGCCCCTTTCCACTCCAGTCTCATGAAGCCAGCGGCAGAACAGCTGAAAGAAAAGTTGGCTGCAACAACGTTTGCTTTGCCTCAAATTCCAGTCGTCAATAACATAGACGTGGCCGTTGAAACTGACCCCGATCGCATTCGCGATGCACTTTATCGCCAAGCTTTTGGGCCTGTTCGTTGGGTCGAATGCGTTCAAGCCATGAAGGCTCGAGGCATCAACACCTTGGTTGAATGCGGTCCCGGTAAGGTGCTGGCTGGTATGGTGAAGCGAATAGACGCTGACATGACGGGTTTGCCGTTGTTTGATCCAGCTTCTATGGCTGAAGTCAAAGGAGCCTTGGTATGAGCGACTTCGCCACTGAATTCAAAGGTCAAATTGCATTGGTCTCGGGCGCATCTAGGGGAATCGGTGCTGCCATTGCCTTAGAGCTGGCCAAACAAGGCTTGCATGTGGTTGGCACGGCCACCACCGACGAAGGCGCAGCCCGAATTTCTGCAGCTTTGGCCGCCTATCCTGGTTGCCGAGGTGCCAATTTGAATGTCAATGATGCTGGCGCGGGCGAGGCACTCATTGATGAGATCGTCAAATCACAAGGTGGCTTGCATGTGTTGGTCAACAACGCCGGCATTACCAAGGACACTTTGGCCATGCGCATGAAAGACGACGATTGGGACGCCGTTTTGGACACCAATTTGAAAGCTGTTTTCCGCATGAGTCGAGCAGCCATTCGTCCCATGATGAAGCAACGCTACGGTCGAATTATCAGCATTACCAGTGTCGTGGGGGCCTCAGGCAACCCAGGACAAGCCAATTACGCCGCTGCCAAAGCAGGTGTTGCCGGGATGACCCGTGCATTGGCCAGGGAGTTGGGCAGCCGCAACATCACAGTCAATTGCGTTGCGCCTGGCTTTATTGCCACCGACATGACGGCTGCATTGCCCGAAGCACAGCATCAAGCCCTGATGGTTCAAATTCCATTGGGTAAACTAGGCACACCGGAGGACATTGCCCATGCAGTGTCCTATTTGGCCAGTCCGCTGGCCGGTTACGTTACGGGTCAGGAATTGCATGTCAATGGTGGCATGCATATGTCCTGATAAAATCTCTTTTTTCACTACCCTCAGAGGGAACCATGAGCGATATCGAAGCACGTGTCAAAAAAATCATTGCTGAACAACTCGGCGTTGAAGAGTCACAAGTCACACCAGAGAAAGCATTCGTTGCTGACTTGGGCGCAGACTCACTGGACACAGTGGAACTGGTGATGGCCTTAGAAGATGAATTTGGAATTGAAATTCCAGACGAAGACGCTGAGAAAATCACAACCGTCAAAGCAGCCATTGATTACGCCCAAAGCAAAAAGGCTTGATCTGAGATGACCCGTCGTCGCGTTGTTGTCACGGGCCTGGGTTGTATCAGTCCCGTTGGAAACACGGTGGCTGATGCTTGGTCTAATCTTTTGGCTGGCCAATCCGGTATTGGCCTCATTTCCAAATTTGACACCTCGGCCTTCTCTTGCAGAATTGCAGGCGAAGTCAAAGGTTTCAATTTGGAGCAGTACATCAGCGCCAAAGAGGCGCGAACGATGGACACATTCATTCATTACGGCATTGCTGCAGCGGTTCAAGCCGTTGAAGATGCTGGTCTTCCTACTGGTGACGCCTTGGATGATGAATTGGCCACGCGAATTGCGTGTGTCATCGGATCCGGTATTGGCGGTTTGCCCATGATTGAGCAGACGCACGTCGAATACACGGCTCGTGGCCCTCGAAGAATTTCTCCATTCTTTGTGCCAGCTTCCATCATTAATATGATTGCTGGCCATGTCTCGATGCGTTTTGGTTTCAAGGGCCCTAACTTGGCTGTTGTGACAGCCTGCACCACTGGCCTTCACTGCATTGGTGAAGCCAGTCGCATGATTGAATATGGTGATGCCGATGTGGTGGTGGCAGGCGGTTCTGAAGCCACCATTTCACCCCTTGGCCTAGGTGGTTTTGCAGCCATGCGCGCCTTGTCGACTCGCAACGACGATCCAACCGCAGCCTCACGTCCATGGGACAAAGACCGAGATGGTTTTGTACTCGGTGAAGGCGCTGGCGTCGTGGTGGTTGAGGAGTACGAACATGCTAAGGCGCGAGGTGCCAAAATTTATGCAGAAATCTGCGGTTATGGCATGAGCGCAGATGCAGGTCACATGACGGCACCCAGCATGGATGGCCCACGTCGCGCCATGGTCTCGGCCATGCGCAATGCAGGTATCAATGCAGATCAAGTGGGTTATTTGAATGCCCATGGCACATCGACACCTTTGGGTGATGTCAATGAGACCAATGCCATCAAAGCAGCCTTGGGCGATCATGCTAAAAATACCTTGGTCAGCTCAACCAAGTCCATGACAGGACACTTGTTGGGTGGCGCTGGCGGTATCGAGAGTGTGTTCACTGTCTTGGCGCTGCACCATCAAAAAGTTCCGCCGACCATTAATTTGAACAACCAAGATCCCGAGTGCGATTTGGACTACTGTGCCAACACAGCAAGAGATGTCAACATTGAGTACGCCCTGAAGAATAATTTCGGCTTCGGCGGAACCAACGGCAGTCTAGTTTTCCGTCGGATTTAATTCTCTTGAATTCAAACGCCCCATCGGTCGAATACCCGGTGGGGCGTTTTTTCTTTTCCGCTTGTTTGGCAATGTTCTTGTCGGCATCGGCTATCGCATTGTTTGTTTTTGTCCAGGGCGAGCAAGATGTTTCTGTTTGGCGTTGGACGCTTTTACTGACTTGTTGGGTGGCCTGTTCTTGGTTTTCATTTTGCTGCCTGAGGAAAGGGCAATCAAAGAGTTGGTTGTCTTGGGATGGCAACATTTGGCGCGTTCAACATCTCTATCCCAACCGCAGTTTGGCACTTGGCGTTGAAACCATTTATGCCATGGACGTTCACCTTGATTTGCAAAAGTTGCTGTTTATCTCCTTGTGCAGTGACAAGGGAAAGCGCCATTGGTTTTGGCTTTCTCAAGAATCATTTCCTGACCGTTGGCATGGCTTTCGTTGCGCTGTATATTCGCGTTCCGAAGACTTGTCTTCCTGAAAAATAATGGAGCGAATGGTTGTTATGAAAAAAATCAACATGAAAACATCTCAATTTTTGGTTTCTTTTATTTTGTCTTTGGGACTTATCTCGGGTTTGCATTGGCCACTTCAAGCCAGTGCACAACAAGCTGCTGTCAAAGGCTTGCCTGATTTCACGGAATTGGTTGAACAAGTGGGCCCCTCAGTGGTGAACATTCGAACCTTGGAAAAAGCGCGACCCCAAAATTTGAACGGTAACGGCATGGACGAAGAAACCCAGGAGCTTTTTAGACGCTTCTTTGGAATTCCAATTCCCAATCCCGGTACTCCCAACGCACCCAGGCAAGCGCCAAGACAAGGCAGAACACCTGTTCCTGAAGAGGCTCAACCAAGAGGTGTGGGCTCAGGCTTTATTCTGACGGCTGATGGCTTCATCATGACCAACGCCCATGTGGTGGACGGTGCTGATGAGGTGTTGGTCACACTCACAGACAAGCGTGAGTTCAAGGCCAAAATCATTGGCGTTGACAAGCGCACCGATGTGGCGGTTGTCAAAATTCAAGCGACTGGATTGCCGGCTGTCAAAGTAGGGGATGTGTCCCGATTGAAAGTGGGTGAGTGGGTGATGGCCATTGGCTCACCCTTTGGTTTAGACAACTCAGTGACGGCCGGTATTGTGAGCGCCAAGCAGCGCGATACAGGCGATTATTTGCCGTTCATTCAGACGGATGTTGCAATCAATCCAGGCAATTCAGGCGGCCCCCTTATTAACATGCGCGGCGAAGTGGTCGGCATTAACAGCCAAATCTATTCTCGTTCCGGTGGCTTCATGGGCATCTCTTTCTCCATTCCCATGGATGAAGCGATGCGGGTCAGTGACCAATTAAGGACCAGCGGCCGCGTCACACGCGGCCGAATCGGTGTCCAAATTGAGCCTGTGACCAAAGAAATTGCCGAGTCGATTGGCTTAGGCAAGGCACAAGGTGCGTTGATCAATCGAATTGAACCGGGTGCACCTGCAGACAAAGCTGGTTTAGAAGCGGGCGATGTGATCACCAAAATTGATGGCAAAGCCATTGAGAAGTCGTCTGACTTGCCTAGAGTGGTTGGCAATACCAAACCAGGTACGAAAAGTACCGTGACAGTTTTCAGGCGTGGTGCCACCAAAGACTTGAGCATCGTCATTGCTGAGATGGAGCCCGAAAAAGTTGCTAAACGCGCGCCTGAACCGGAAGAAAAACCCAAGACCACCAGTTCTGTTCAGGGCCTGGGGCTGGTTGTTGTTGATTTAACGGACGCGCAAAAAACAGAACTCAAGATCAAAGGCGGCGTCCGTGTCGAGAGCTTGCAAGAGCCAGCGCTCAGAGCTGGCTTGCGGGAAGGTGATGTCATTTTGGCTGTCGGCAATATAGAAGTTGCCCAGGTCAAAGACTTTGTTGCAGCGGTGGCCAAGATGGACAAAACCAAATCGGTGAGTGTGCTGTTTAGAAGAGGAGACCTCACAAGGTTTGCTCTGATCAAGCCGAATTCTTGATCCCTTCATTGTCAAGAGTCCCTTTTCAACCACAGGGTTTTCTCCAGCATTGAAAATATTTTTTATGTTGGTGTACGCTAACTTTAAAGCGAGTCGATAATTAAAAATGGTTAAAATCTAAGCACTTGAACCAAGATTCATGGCTAAAAAAGCAGGTATGGCTTCACGATGTGGGATGTCCCTCATCAGTCCACCGGTGATCCACAGAACACCCACAAGTTATTCATCAGACCAAGTCTCTAATTGTGAATAACCTGTTTATAAGTTTTCTGTTGTGAGCTTGCAACGACCTGCGCTGTGGTTTTTTGGGGCTGTACGTGTTGGGCTTTTTGCCTACAATGAAGTCCCAACTATCGCAGTTGCCATTGATTGTTGGTTCAGGGCGCGTCCTCATTCGACGCGCCCTTTTTTCTTGCCTAGTCTTTTGAATCTCAAACACTTGTAACTGGTCCTTGATGAATCACATCAGAAATTTCTCCATCATTGCGCACATCGATCATGGCAAATCGACGCTGGCCGATCGATTGATTCAACGTTGCGGTGGTTTGCAAGAGCGCGAAATGGAAGCGCAAGTTTTGGACTCGATGGACATCGAAAAAGAACGTGGCATTACCATCAAGGCCCAGACAGCTTCGTTGCAATACAAAGCCAAAGATGGCCAGATTTACAACCTCAATTTAATTGACACACCGGGCCATGTCGACTTCTCTTATGAGGTTTCACGCTCCTTGTCGGCCTGTGAGGGTGCTTTGTTGGTGGTCGATGCCAGCCAAGGTGTCGAAGCGCAAACAGTTGCCAATTGCTATACGGCACTCGACCTCGGCGTTGAAGTTTTACCTGTTTTAAACAAAATGGATTTGCCGCAAGCAGATCCTGAAAATGCCAAAGCTGAAGTCGAAGATGTGATCGGTATCGATGCCAGCGAAGCCATTCCGTGTTCTGCAAAAACAGGCATGGGCATCGAAGAAATTCTAGAAGCCATCGTCGCCAAAATACCGGCACCCAAAGGTAATCCCAATGCACCGTTGCGTGCCATGATCATCGACAGTTGGTTTGATACGTATGTCGGTGTCGTCATGTTGGTCAGAGTTGTCGATGGACGCTTGGGCAAAGGTGAGCGTTTCAAGATGATGGCAACCGAGGCTGTGTATAACGCAGACACGATGGGTGTTTTTACGCCAGCCAACGAAGCTCGTGACAGTCTTGAGGCCGGGCAGGTCGGCTACATCATCGCCGGAATTAAAGAGTTGCAAGCTGCCAAGGTGGGTGACACCATCACGCTTGAAAAGAAATTGCCTAACAACTTGGGGCCTGCTGAAAAAGCACTGCCAGGATTTAAAGAAATTCAACCGCAGGTTTTTGCAGGCTTGTATCCAACGGAAGCCAATCAATATGATTCGCTCCGCGATGCCTTGGAAAAACTCAAACTCAATGATGCCTCATTGCATTACGAAGCGGAAGTTTCACAAGCTTTGGGTTTTGGTTTTCGATGTGGCTTCTTGGGTCTATTGCACATGGAAATTGTGCAAGAACGATTAGAGCGCGAATTCGATCAAGACTTGATCACCACGGCCCCCAGTGTCGTTTACGAAGTGGTCAAGGGCGATGGGGAAGTGGTCATGGTTGAAAATCCTGCCAAGATGCCTGACCAGGGCAAGATGCAGGAAATCCGGGAACCCATCGTGACGGTGCATTTGTACATGCCCCAAGATTACGTGGGCACCGTCATGACCTTGGCCAACCAAAAGCGAGGCGTTCAGATCAACATGGCCTACCATGGCCGCCAAGTGATGTTGACCTACGAGATGCCTCTTGGCGAGATTGTTCTAGATTTCTTCGATAAGCTGAAATCTGTCTCTCGCGGCTATGCCTCCATGGATTACGAATTCAAAGAGTACCGCGCATCCGACGTGGTCAAAGTTGACATTTTGTTAAACGGCGACAAGGTGGATGCCTTGTCCATCATTGTGCATCGCACCCAAGCGGCTTATCGCGGGCGCGCGGTCGTCGGCAAAATGAGAGAAATTATCAGCCGTCAGATGTTTGATGTGGCCATTCAAGCGGCCATCGGCGCCAACATCATTGCGCGTGAGACTGTCAAAGCCTTGCGCAAGAATGTCTTGGCCAAGTGTTATGGCGGCGATATCACCCGCAAGCGCAAACTGCTGGAGAAGCAAAAGGCAGGTAAGAAGCGGATGAAACAAATTGGTTCGGTTGAAGTGCCACAAGAGGCATTTTTAGCCATTTTGCAAGTGGAAGATTGATGCAAGTCCTAACAGCATTCATTTTGGCTGCGTTTTGCTCATACGCAGGCGCATGGTACTTTGGTTTTATAGAGGGCAACTTTGCGTTGCTCATGTTGATGGCAGTCGTTATTTCCGGTGTCTATTGGCTGGCTGAAAAGTTTTATTTTTGGCCGCAACGCTTGAGGGCGGCCGAGCAATTAGACCTGGACAAGGCAAAACGGCAGCAAGACTTGGCCAAAATGGGGATCGAAAGAACCGATACCGAGACAGGCGAGGCTCGCAACCAGTTGCTGATGCAGCCATGGTGGCTGGACTGGACGGCAGGGCTGTTCCCGGTCATTCTGTTTATTTTCATATTGCGCTCTTTTTTGTATGAGCCCTTCAAAATTCCTTCAGGCTCCATGATTCCCACCTTGTGGGTGGGCGATCTCATCTTGGTGAACAAATTTCACTACGGCGTGCGCTTGCCTGTGGTCAATATCAAGGTGACGCAGGGCACGCCAGTAGCGCGGGGTGATGTGATGGTTTTTAAATACCCCCCCCGTCCAAGTGTTGACTACATCAAGCGGGTGGTTGGTATCCCTGGCGATGAGGTTGCTTATTTGAATAAAAAGCTCACCATCAACGGTCAAGCTGTTCCAACCGAGTCTGTTCCAGAGTTTTTTGACGAATCTGTCATGCGTTATTCCAAGCAGTTCCAAGAAAAATTAGGCGCCAAAACGCACAATTTGCTGGTCGATGACGATCGTCCGGCGTTCATACCTGGTGCAGAAGATTTCCCATTCAAAGAGCGTTGCAACTTCACTGTAGAAGGTGTGACTTGCAAAGTACCCGAAGGCCATTACTTCATGATGGGTGACAATCGAGACAATTCTCTTGACTCCCGTTATTGGGGCTTTGTACCTGATGCCAACATTGTCGGCAAAGCCTTCTTTGTCTGGATGAATTTTGGCAATTTAGGTCGTATCGGAAGCTTCAATTGAGTTTCAATCCCAGCGAAGTTATGCTTGTCTCTCAATTCATTTTTTACGGGTCATCAGTTTGAACGACGGTCTCAGCCAATTGCAAACTCGCTTAAAGCACAACTTCAAAGATTTGAGTTTGTTAGAGCGTGCAGTCACGCACCGAAGTTTTTCTGCCGATCACAATGAGCGGCTCGAGTTTTTAGGCGATTCAGTCCTCAATCTGGCGGTTGCACATCTCTTGTACGCCTTGATGAACGAGTTGCCCGAAGGCGATCTGTCTCGCGTCAGGGCCAGCTTGGTCAAGCAAGAAACCTTGCATCAATTGGCTTTAAAACTCGACATTGCAAGTTGTCTCAAATTGGGCGAAGGTGAGCTCAAGTCGGGTGGACAACGTCGCCCCTCCATATTGGCTGACGCTCTGGAGGCACTCATCGGTGCCGTTTATCTGGATGCAGGCTACGAAGCTGCCGAAAAATTGGTGCATGGCTTGTTTGAAAATGTAGAAATCAATCCAAGCTTGCTGGCCGCCGCCAAAGATCCTAAAACTGAACTCCAAGAGTGGTTGCAAGGTCGTAAATTGCAGCTGCCCCAATACAGTGTGGTCGCCACCACAGGTGCTGCGCACAGGCAAATATTCGATGTCGCTTGCGACATCCCCGAACTCAGTCTCTCACAACACGGCAGCGGTCCCTCGCGTCGTGCGGGCGAGCAAGCCGCGGCAGCTGCCATGCTTGAAATTTTGAAAGTCAAGGCACGCGGATGAACACAGAAACCAACCCTGCCCAACGTTGCGGTTTGGTCGCCATCGTCGGTAAGCCCAATGTGGGTAAATCGACGCTGCTCAACGCCTTGGTGGGTCAAAAAATCAGTATCACGTCTCGCAAGGCGCAAACAACGCGTCACCGCATCACTGGCATTCGCACCGAGGGTGCAACCCAGTTTGTATTTGTTGACACGCCT
>JBIKJX010000049.1:0-9189 GCA_044360785.1 Limnohabitans sp. | reverse complement strand
GCAAGCTTATTTTGCTGCGCGCCATAGTCTCTCCAAAGCCACTTCGGCCAACCGTCGCCTCACAGTTTTCAAGCGTTATTACCGCTGGGCATTGCGAGAGCGCATTGTTCAGGTCGACCCCACCCTCAGAATGTTGGCCGCCAAGCAAGCTCTGAGAGTGCCCAAAACATTGTCGGAAGATCAAGTGGACGCGCTGCTGTCGGCACCCGACGTCAACACCACATTGGGCCTGCGCGATAAAGCCATGCTCGAACTCTTGTACGCCAGTGGTCTGCGTGTTTCTGAATTGGTCAAATTGAAAACACTGCATGTTTCCTTGAACGAAGGCGTTTTGCGGATCATGGGCAAGGGCAGCAAAGAGCGTCTGGTGCCTTTTGGCGACATGGCCCGCGACAGTTTGCTCAGTTACATGCAAAACGCACGCAGTACCCTGCTGGGTGCAAAACAAACAGATGATTTGTTTGTGACCGCCAGTGGTCCCAAGGCCGGCACGGCCATGTCGAGAATCATGTTTTGGTCTTTGATCAAAAAATACGCCATCTTGGCTGGCATCACCGCCCCCTTGTCACCGCACACTTTACGCCACGCCTTTGCAACGCATTTGCTCAACCATGGCGCCGACCTCAGGTCGGTGCAAGTGCTGCTGGGACACGCCGATATTTCTACCACCACCATTTACACGCATGTGGCCAGAGAGCGTTTGAAGAACTTACACGCTCAGCATCATCCGCGTGGATGAAAGACGCAAGAATGACGAGTCATTAAAAATGAATTGAAATGGCGTCGATCACTTTGTATTGGTCGTCAACGATGGGCATCCAACGCCATTTGTCAAAGGTTGTGCATGGATGTGATATACCGCTTCCCACAATTTGGCCGACAAAGGGCTTTTCCTCTTGAGGTGCTAGCGCATCAAAATGCAAATAGGCATGTTGATCATTCAATGCTGTGATCTGCCAATGCGCCGGAACTGAGCGTGTGATTGTCTCCCCAACACCTGCTCGCCAAAGGGGCACCGGCAGGTCCAGGTCAAACGAAACATCTCGTTTTCCCATTGACAGCAGCGCTAAACCAAGTTCGGGACATGACTGAACACTGCTAAGCACTTCCAATGCAGGCTTCAATGTTTCACGCAACTGCAATCGCTCTGCCACACAAGTCAGCATTTTTTTGTAATGCACATGATCATGGGTGAGGTAGCAACCTGAACGCAAGATGCCTCGAGCAGGTCGATTGAGCAAAGGCATGAGCCTGTCTGCCACCAAATCAAAGATGGCGGAGCCACCCGCAGTGAGCAGGATTTCATCGGACTCAAATAAATTTTCTAAAACGCAGGCCTCGGCAAAATTTTGGACACGGGTCATGAGTGCCGCCACCGCCATTTGATCGTGGTCGTGGCTGCAGGTGGCCAAAGCGCCTTCATAGCATTCAATGCCACACAAAGAGAGGCCTGCTGTCGCTTTGATTCTGCGTGCCAATGCCAAAGCCTGTTCAGCCTCGCGACAGCCAGTTCTCTTGCCTTCGATTCCCAATTCAATGAGAACCGTTAATGGCAGTTGAGATGCACTGCGGATGCGCCAAGTGTCGATGGCATCCAGCTGAGCCATGCTGTCGACCAAAAAATATACCGTGACCTTGGGATGTTCTTGCAGGAGGGCGGCCAGTGCTTCTAGGTCGGCGTGTTGAAACACCTGATTGGCAATGATGATGCGGTTGACGCCGTGCCGAATTCCCAAACCTGCTTGAAAGACATTTGCAAAACTGATGCCCCACGCTCCGGCTTTCAATTGCATTTGAAAGAGTTCGGGCGACATGGTAGTTTTGCCATGGGGTGCAATGTCTAAATTTTTAGATTTGCAAAAACGCTGCATCCAGTCGAGGTTGTGCGCCAGTGCTGACTGTTTCAGGACCGCCAAGGGCAAAGACAAATTTCCTTCAAGCAGGGCCCATCCCTGATGGCCCACGCGTGTGAGATCAATGGGCTTGAAGTGCCCTGGAAATCCTTTGTAAGTGGCGTCGATCTGAATCAAGATTAAAGGCCATTGGCCGCCAAATAACGAAGCTCTTCGTCATCAAAACCCGCCAAGCGTCGAGCTTCCAGGTTGTAGGGCGATTTGAGCTTGGGTGCATCGTATTGTTGAATCAATTCACGGTAAGTGGCAATAGGATCTAGCCCGCGTTCTTGGCAAACATGGCGATACCAACGATTGCCTGCAGCCACGTGCCCAATTTCATCCTCAAGAATAATGTCCAAAATGCGGCCAGCAGTTAAATCGCCGGCACTGATCAATTTGTTCTTAACCCCAGGCGAGGCATCCAAACCACGCGCTTCCATGGTTCTAGGGACCAGGCCAATGCGGGCCAATATGTCGCCTTTGGTGCGTTCTGCCATGTCCCACAATGAATTGTGCGCAGGAAAACACCCATAGTCATAACCCATGCCCACGAGGTGCTTTTGAAGCAGTAAAAAGTGCTTGGCTTCCTCTTGGGCAATTTGCACCCAGTCTCGGTAAAAGGCTTCTGGCATGCCAGGAAAGCGCCAGACGACATCCAACGCCAAATCAATGGCATTGAGCTCAATGTGCGCAACGGCATGCAACAGCAGAGCGCGACCTTCGGCCGTGTTCAAGGGCTTGGCTTTGAGACTTGTATGAGAGACCAGCAAGGGGTGCGCAGGGCGACCCGGAATGCCCCCGGGATCGGGCAGAACGGCTTGGCAATTGACGGGTAAATGGGCGTTGAGGGCCAAGGTCAATTCGGCTTTTTGGACCGCATTTTGCGCAAGGAGTGGGCCTAAGACGGCTTCTCGAAGGTCCAAAGAAGAGGGGGGCGTTTCAGCGCGAGACATGCCCTATTCTAGAGCGCCTAAAATGGCGTCTTTGTGTCCAGCAAATAAGGACTGACATGGCAATCTATTCATTGAATGACAAACAACCTGTGATGGCCGAAGGCGCATGGGTGGCAGACAGCGCGCAAGTGATGGGCGCGGTCAACTTGGGCGTGAACGCCAGTGTCTGGTTTGGCACCGTGATTCGTGGCGATACCGAAAACATTGCCATTGGGGAAGGCTCCAACATTCAAGACGGCAGCGTATTGCACGCCGATGTGGGCAAGCCCTTAACAGTGGGTAAACATGTCACGGTGGGTCACCAAGTTATGTTGCATGGGTGCACCATCGGTGATGAATCGCTCATTGGAATTGGCGCTATTGTGCTCAACGGTGCCAAGATTGGTAAAAATTGTTTGGTCGGTGCGGGTTCCTTGGTCACAGAAGGCAAGGAATTTCCAGATGGTTCGATGATCATGGGATCACCTGCCAAAGTGGTGCGTGAGTTGTCGCCTGAACAAATTGAAGGCATTCGCACATCTGCCAAAAACTATGTCTTGAACGCCAAGCGTTTCCAATCGGGTTTGAAAAAAATTGTCTGAACTTCATAAATTTTTATTTGATGGCTTGCCGGTCAGAGGTGCCATTGTTCGTTTAACCGATGCGTGGCAAGAAATTCTCAAGCGCCGAGCTGCCAACAACGAAACGGGCGCCTACCCACTGCCTGTGACGGCGCTTTTAGGTCAAATGTCTGCAGCGGCTGTGCTCATGCAAGCCAACATCAAATTCAATGGTTCTTTGGTGTTGCAGGTTTTTGGTGATGGACCTGTCAAATTGGCGGTCGTCGAAGTGCAGCCCGACTTTGGGGTTCGTGCAACTGCCAGCATCCAGGGCAATGTTGAAACGGATGCCAGACTGAGCCAAATGGTCAACCAATTCAACGAAGGCCGTTGTGCCATCACCCTAGACCCCTTGGACAGATTGCCGGGTCAGCAACCTTATCAAGGTGTGGTGCCCTTGTTTGGAGATCACAAAGAAAAGCTTGAAAAAATCAGTGAGGTTCTCGAGCACTACATGCTTCAGTCAGAACAACTCGACACCACCTTGGTATTGGCTGCCAACATGGAGGTGGCAGCAGGTATATTGATCCAGCGATTGCCTCTGGAAGGCGTTGGTAATCTGAGTGGAAAGTATGACTCGGTGGAACGTGAGGCGGCCTTGGGGCAAAGCGAAGACTACAACCGCATTTCTATTTTGACCAAAAGCTTGAAGGCAGAAGAGTTGCTGGGTCTGGACATTGAAACGGTGTTGCACCGTTTGTTTTGGGAAGAGCCTTTGCTGCGTTTTGAGCCCCTGGTGGGAGAGACAGGCCCACGCTTTCACTGCAGTTGCAGTCGGGAGCGTGTCGGCCGCATGATCAAAGGCTTGGGCGCGGCAGAAGTTGAGAGCATTTTGTCCGAGCGAGAATCCGTCGAGGTGGGTTGTGAGTTTTGCGGCAAGCAATACCACTTCGACCCTGTGGACGCTGCCAGTTTGTTCACCCAGCCTGAAGCAACGCCGCCAACTGGTCCATCCGTTCACTGAACGTGTTCATTTCAGCAATTGGCTGAACAACTTGTGTTCGCAGTCTGCGTCGCTGCATAAATCGCAGCGCCAGATCATTTTTCCTTGGTTCAGGCCGTATTGACTCACATCCCTTTGTGCCTGAGTGGCCTGAAGCGATGCCATGTTCTGCCCCAATTCAGGACGCAAACCTCTCACGCCATTTTGAATGGCCATCAGTGCTGCTGACAAGCGAGCCTCTGATTGACCGTAGATCACTTTGAAGGGCAGCCCCGCACTTTGCAAGGCCTGGCGAAGAAGTGAATCAACAGGTTCCCGAACATGCGCGCCATCTCTTTGAAGACCATCTGCCATCCATTCAAGATCGAGTCCCATCACCAATGTGATGTCAAATGAAGCTTGTTCAAGCAAGGCTTGTTGATAGAGTGACTTGTCATTAAAAATAAAGTCACTGTAAACAGCCGTCATCAAGGGGCTGGTGTCTGCAATGACCCAGCCATGGTCAATCGAAAAAATTCGTTGAGCGTGTTGTTGCGCAATGTCTAGCTGCTCATGCGCCAAGGGTGTTCGTTGCCGTGTTTCACACCATTCTCGAAGCGTTTCTGGCACCACAGTGACCGCTAAGCCAAGAGATTGAAGCGCTGTTGCAATGCCCATGCTCAGTTGGGTTTTGCCGGTGCTTTCTGCACCGAGCAATGCAATGCGAATTGGCTGAGTGCTCATGTTGGGCGCTCATGTTGAAGTTGTTTTTGCCATGCCTTGAGGCCCACATAGCTGAGCAGGGCAAAGATGAGGTACAAAACGGCCGTCAACCAAAGCGTTTTCACCACCATCAAACCGATGGTGAGTAAATTGACGACCAGCCATACCCACCAATTCTCGAGCTTCTTTTTGGCCAATAAATACTGTGCCAACAAACTCAGTGTGGTGACCAAAGCGTCCCACATGGCAACTTGACTGTCGGTGAAACGGTACAAGAAATAAGTCAAAGTGGGCCAGGCCAGCATGGCCATCAAGGCAGCTTGATAGCGCTCAGAGGGCAAGAGCCTTGAAACTTTCAGAGGGCCAGTTGATTCTTGGTCATGAGCTTCGGAAGTTTGCTTGCCACTGAGCCATTGGGTCCAGCCCCAAAGGGAAGTTAGAACGAACATGACCTGCAAAGAGGCTTCACCGTAAAGCTGGCTGTTCCAAAAAACAATGCCGTACAACACGGAGCTGGCAATGGCCAGCGGCCAACCCCAATGGATTTCTTTGATGTTGCAAAAAACCATTGCCAACGACAAAACGAAGCCGGCCAACTCGACCGGGTCTGTCATTTTTCGATCTGCACGAAAATTTCGTTGGCTTTCACCATGCCCAGTTCGTGGCGAGCACGTTCTTCCACAGTGTTCAAGCCTTCTTTCAGGTCGTTGACTTCGGAGTTGAGTTGGGCATTGACGCGCTTGGCTTTGGCATTCAACTCATTTTGATCTTTGATTTTGTTCTCGAGCTCGAGGACTGTAGGAACACCGCCTTTGCCAAGCCAAATCTGTCCTTGCAAGATCAGCAGCAAGGCGATCAGGAAGGCTGGCCAAAAGCGGTTTTCCATAAGCATTGAATGGACGGTCTGTTAATTAGCGCAAATTGTAAAACGCAGAACGGCCGGGGTACTCAGCCACGTCACCCAAATCCTCTTCAATGCGCAGGAGTTGGTTGTATTTCGCCATCCGATCGCTGCGGCTCATCGAACCCGTTTTGATCTGGCCTGCATTCAAGCCCACTGCAATGTCGGAAATGGTGGAATCTTCTGTTTCACCAGAGCGGTGGCTGATGACAGCCGTGTAGCCAGCTCGCTTGGCCATTTCGATGGCAGCAAAGGTTTCCGTCAAAGTGCCAATTTGGTTGATTTTGATGAGGATTGAATTGGCAATCCCTTTGTCGATGCCTTCTTTCAAAATCTTGGTGTTGGTGACAAACAAGTCGTCGCCCACGATTTGGACTTTTTGGCCCAAACGGTCGGTCAGCAACTTCCAACCATCCCAGTCGCCTTCGGCCATGCCATCTTCAATGCTGATGATCGGGTACTTGTCGACCCATGTGGCCATCATGTCGATCCACTGCTCGCCTGTTAATGACAAGCCTTCGCCTTCCAACTCGTACTTGCCGTCTTTATAAAACTCGCTGGCAGCGCAGTCGAGGCCAATGGCAATTTGTGCGCCAGGGGTGTATCCGGCTGCGATGATGGCTTCCAAAATCATTTGGATGGCGGCTTCATGATTAGGCACGTTGGGGGCAAAGCCACCTTCGTCACCCACAGCAACGCTCATGCCTTTGTCGTGAATGATTTTCTTCAGGGCATGAAACACCTCAGCACCATAGCGCACAGCTTCGCGGAAGCTAGGTGCGCCAACAGGAATGATCATCAACTCTTGCAAGTCGAGATTGTTGTTGGCGTGTGCGCCGCCATTGATGACGTTCATCATGGGCACAGGCAGTTGGCAAGCATTCATGCCGCCAAAGTAACGGTACAAAGGCAAGCCAGATTCTTCAGCAGCTGCACGCGCAACAGCCATGGACACGGCCAACATGGCGTTTGCGCCCAAACGACCTTTGTTGTCGGTACCGTCCAAGTCGATCAAAGTTTTGTCGAGGAAAGATTGCTCGGAAGCGTCCAAGCCCAACACAGCTTCAGAAATTTCGGTGTTGATGTGCTCCACGGCTTTGAGGACGCCCTTGCCCAAGTAGCGGCTTTTATCGCCATCGCGCAATTCAATGGCTTCACGGCTGCCAGTCGAGGCGCCTGAAGGGACGGCTGCGCGGCCCATGACGCCAGACTCCAACAACACGTCACATTCAACGGTGGGGTTGCCGCGGCTGTCTAAAATTTCGCGGCCCACAATGTCAACAATCGCACTCATTTGATTTTCTCTCTGTCTAAATTAAAAAATGGTTTTCTACAGTCTGAATGATGTCTTCAATTATTGAAAATTGTTCTCTAGAAACGGATTCTTTTTGGTGACTGCGTCGAGTTCCAACAAAGTTTCCAACAAGGCCCTCATGTGTTGCAGTGGCACTGCATTGGGGCCATCGGACATGGCCTGGGCTGGGTTGGGATGTGTTTCCATGAACAAACCTGCGACACCCACGGCAACGGCTGCGCGTGACAAGACCGGCACCATTTCACGCATGCCACCTGAGCTGGTTCCTTGACCGCCAGGCAGCTGGACAGAGTGGGTGGCGTCGTAAACCACGGGGGCGCCTGTCTCGCGCATGATGGCCAAGCTGCGCATGTCAGACACCAAGTTGTTGTAGCCAAAGCTGGCGCCGCGCTCGCAGGCCATGAAGTTGTCTTCGAGCAGGCCCGCTTCACGTGCCGCCGCACGCGCTTTGTCGATCACGTTTTTCATGTCGTGCGGGGCTAAGAATTGGCCTTTTTTAATGTTGACCGGTTTGCCCGATTGCGCAACAGCACGAATGAAGTCAGTTTGTCGGCACAAAAAAGCGGGTGTTTGCAACACATCCACCACCGCAGCCACGGTTGGGATGTCGGATTCTGTGTGCACGTCGGTCAAGATGGGGACATTCAGTTCGCGTTTGACCTTGGCCAAAATTTCCAAACCTTTTTCCATGCCAGGGCCACGGAAGGTGCTGCCCGATGAGCGGTTGGCTTTGTCGTAACTGCTTTTAAAAATGAAGGGGATGCCCAAGGTAGAGGTGATCTCTTTCAGGGTTCCCGCAGTGTCCATTTGCAACTGCTCAGATTCGATGACGCAAGGTCCTGCAATCAAAAAGAAGCGCTGGTCCAGGCCAACATTAAATCCGCACAGTTTCATGGTCTTCCTAATTCTTTGCTTTGAAAATTAAGCAACGGCTTTGAGGTGCTTAGCACCTTTTTGATGGTCAATCGACGCTTTGATGAATGCGTTGAACAAGGGATGGCCATCCCAAGGGGTCGATTTAAATTCGGGGTGAAATTGGACGCCGACAAACCAGGGATGCACGTCGGTGGGTAATTCCACAATTTCAGTCAGCTGTTCACGCTGTGTTAGCGCAGAAATGACCAAACCTGCATTTCGCAATGTGTCTAGATAGTTCACATTGGCTTCGTAGCGGTGGCGGTGGCGTTCCGTGACCACGGGGCCATAAATGTCTCGTGCCAAAGTTCCCGCTGACACGTCGGAGCTTTGTGCGCCCAAGCGCATGGTACCGCCCAAGTCGGATTGGGCATCACGAACTTGGATGGTGCCGTCGGCATCTTTCCATTCGTTGATGAGCGCAATGACGGGAAAGGGTGTGTCGGGTTCAAACTCGGTGCTGTTGGCGTTGGTCAAGCCTGCAACGTGGCGAGCATATTCGATGGTGGCCACTTGCATGCCCAAGCAAATGCCAAGGTAGGGCACTCTGCTTTCGCGGGCAAATCGTGCGGTTTGAATTTTGCCTTCCACACCCCGTTTGCCAAATCCACCGGGGACCAATACGCCATCAAACTTGGCCAGTTGCGCCACAGTTTCAGGGGAAATGGTTTCGGAATCGATGTGTTCAATTTTGACGCGGACATGATTGCGCATGCCGGCATGTCGGAGCGCTTCGTTGACCGACTTGTAGCTGTCTGACAACTCAACATACTTGCCCACCATGGCAATGGTGACCTCACCTTGGGGGTGTTCAGTTTCGTAAACCAAATCATCCCAGCGCTTCAGGTTGGCCGGGGGCGTGTTGATGTGCAAGCGGTCGCAAATCAGACCGTCCAAGCCTTGCTCATGCAGGACGCGGGGAACTTTGTAAATGGTGTCAACGTCTGGCATTGAGATGACGCCCCA
>JBIKJX010000048.1:0-9239 GCA_044360785.1 Limnohabitans sp. | reverse complement strand
ATTGGTGCGCAGATCTTTAATTCGGCTTTGGTCAAGCACATAACTGCGAATTTGATGACCCCAGCCCACATCGGTTTTGGTGTCTTCCAATTTTTGTTGTGCTTCCATGCGCTTGCGCATTTCAAAGTCATACAAGCGTGAGCGCAGGCGTTTCCATGCAACGTCACGGTTACTGTGCTGGCTGCGGCCGTCTTGACACTGCACCACAATGCCCGTGGGGATGTGCGTCAGGCGAACAGCGGAGTCGGTTTTGTTAATGTGCTGTCCTCCCGCACCGCTGGCACGAAATGTGTCGGTGCGAACGTCAGCCGGATTGATGTCAATCTCGATGGAGTCGTCTACCTCGGGGTAAACAAAAATGCTGGCAAAGCTGGTATGACGGCCGCCAGAAGAATCGAAGGGTGACTTGCGGACCAAGCGGTGTACGCCAGTTTCTGTGCGCAGCAAGCCAAAAGCGTAATCGCCTTCAAACTTCAGTGTCGCACCTTTGATGCCGGCCACGTCACCTGCCGACTCGTCTTCCACAGTCACTTTGAAGCCCTTGCGCTCGGCGTACTTCAGGTACTGGCGCATGAGCATGCTGGCCCAATCACAGGCTTCGGTACCGCCTGCCCCTGCTTGGATGTCTAGGAAGGCATTACATGAATCGGCTTCATTGTTGAACATACGGCGGAACTCAAGCTGTTCAACAATCGCGGACAACTTATTGGCTTCAACTTCGATGGTCATCAGGCCGGCGTGATCGCCTTCTTCCTTACTCATCTCAAACAACTCGCTGTTGTCTGACAGTTCAGAAGTGAGTGTGTTGAGTGTGACCACCACACCATCGAGTGCTTTTTTTTCTTTGCCCAGCTCTTGGGCTTTTTTGGGGTCGTTCCAGACTGTGGGATCTTCGAGCGATGCGTTAACGGTTCTTAAGCGTTCAGATTTGGCATCGTAGTCAAAGATACCTCCGTAAATCTTCGGTGCGGGCGGCCAAGTCAGCCAATTTCGCGCCAATTTGATTGATGTGTTCTGCTTCCATGAGAGGGGGTGTCCGAATCTATTAAAGATGGGATTTTCTCATGTCTTAGGGAGAACTTTTCCAATAATTAGGCTAAAAAGTCCTCTAAATGCTTGGCCAAGGCTTCTGCTTGGTCGTGGTGCAGCATGTGACCAGCGTCTTGGATGGTGACTGTTTGAAGATTCTCAATCACTTTCATCCGTTCATGAAACTCTTCCAAGGTGTATTTTCCCTTCCACCAATCGGTCAGAGAGTTTTCGGAGGAAACCACGATCAGGGTGGGAGCCGTGATGCGCTTGTAGGTTTCTAAAATTTCTTCCACCCGATACAAGTAAGGGTTGATGATTTTGTGCGCCGCATCGCCCAAGATTCGCCATTCGCCCTGACTGTCAACTTTTGCCCAATGGGTGGCCAACCAATCGGCTTTGTCCTGTGACAAGCGCTTGTTGGTTTTCATGAGCCGTTTTGCCACACTGGCTGCGTCAGGGTAGGGTTTTAAATCCAGGTCACCTTTTTTGAAAGTTTGAAGTTCATCGAGCCATTGAGCAATACGCCCGGGCGCTTGTGACGGCCGGGTGACGGCCATACCAAAACCTTCCAAATTGACCAAGCGGCGGATGCGGGTTGGCCGCACGCCGGCGTACATCATGACCACATTGCCTCCCATGCTGTGACCCACCAAATCAATGCTTTGGTTGGGGCAAACCTGGTTTAAAAGTTCATCCAAATCACCCAGATAGTCAAGCATCCAGTAGCTGTCAGTGGCCGGGCCTTCCGTTAACCCATAACCTCGCCAGTCGGCCGCCAAAATTCTGCGCTGCTCAAAAAACTCGGGACTGAGTGAGTCGACCATGAATTGCCAAGAGGCCGCTACATCCATCCAGCCGTGACCCAAGACCAAGGGGGGCAGGGTGGAATTGGGATTGCCCCATTCGCGAACATGGTATTTGAGTCCTCGCAATGGGACAAAATGGCTAGTAGAGTGGCGTTTAACTTGGTACATACTGCGAGATCATAAGGAGACAGGAAATGCGTGTCAGTCACCGGAACGACGCTTACGAGGCGGTTCATGCGCAATTTGCTTGGCAGGTGCCAGAAATCTTCAACATTGCCGAGGCTTGCTGTGGCCGTTGGGCAAGGTCTCCTGCACATCGGAATCAGGCTGCCATTGTGACGCATGTCGGGTCCAATTTGCCATCGCCAACTGGGTCGTTTCAAGACTTGCAATCAGCTGCCAATGTGCTGAGTCAACAGTTGCAAGCAAAAGGCGTCAAAAAAGGGGACCGCGTTGCCATTGTGATGCCGCAACGTTTTGAAACCGCCGTGGCTTACATGGCGGTCTTGCAAATGGGCGCTGTGGCCATGCCCTTGTCAATGCTGTTTGGACCTGAAGCCTTGGCATTTAGAGTTCAAGACAGTGAAGCCAGTGTGGCCCTGTGCGACGAAGTGTCGGGGCCGGTGTTGTTGGCTTTGCAAGCGCAATGTTCTTCGTTGAGGACAGTTTGGCAAGTACCTGTTCAACTTGCAAAGTCCCTTCAAAAAACCAAGCGCCCTGTGGTGTTCAAACCGGTGGTGACATTGGCTGAGGATCCTGCCGTTTTGATCTACACCAGTGGCACAACTGGAAATCCAAAAGGGGCACTCATTCCACATCGCGCACTCCTTGGCAATTTGACTGGGTTTGTGTGCAGTCAGAACTGGTTTGGATTTGACCCTCAATCAAAGAAAGCAACACTTCAAAATGCGCTGCCCTTGGGCTCGAATGCCGTCTTTTGGTCCCCGGCGGATTGGGCTTGGACAGGGGGTTTGATGGATGCCTTGTTGCCGTCTTTGTATTTTGGACGACCCATCGTTGCATACAACGGTCGATTCAGTCCCGAGCTTGCCTTCGAAATATTGCACCAGCACCAAATTACACACAGCTTTTTATTTCCCACCGCCTTGAAAGCAATGATGAAAGCAGTGGCCCATCCAAGGCAAAAATATCGCTTGGTTTTGCAAGGCTTGATGAGTGCGGGTGAAGCCGTGGGGGATGCCGTTTTTGCCTACTGCCGAGATGAATTGGGGATCGTCGTCAACGAGATGTTTGGGCAAACTGAAATTAACTACGTGGTTGGCAATTGCCATCTTTTTTGGCCACCTAAAGCAGGCAGCATGGGGCGGGGCTATCCAGGGCATTGGGTGGCGGTCATAGACGAGCAGGGTGAAGTTTGCAAACCTGGTGAGCCAGGCGAAGTGGCCGTCAGTCGTTACGATCGCCATGGTGACCCTGATCCCGTTTTCTTTTTGGGCTATTGGAAAAACGACAAAGCCACTGAAGACAAATTTACCAAGCACTGGTGCCGCACAGGCGATGTGGCCATTCAAGACAAAGACGGTTATCTTTGGTACCAAGGCAGAACCGACGACATGTTCAAGGCAGCGGGTTACAGAATTGGGCCAGGCGAAATTGAAAATTGCCTTGTCAAACATCCAGCGGTGGTCAATGCAGCGGTGGTACCCAAGCCAGATGCAGACAGAGGCGCTGTCGTCAAGGCGTATGTGGTCATGTCGCCTGAGTATGTCAGCCAGCGTCAACAATCCCAAAACGTAGAAGCGTTCGAACAGCAAGTCATTGCTGATTTACAAAGACATGTCAAAGGTTTGCTGGCGCCCTATGAATATCCCAAAGAGATCGAATTCATTGAGCAGTTGCCCATGACAACAACTGGTAAAGTCCAGAGAAGATTTTTACGCTTAGAAGAAGAGCGTCGCGCTAAATTGGCTTAGTGGCGTTTCATTTTTGGAATCGATTGAGAACACCATGCAAAAAATAACTTTAGGCGTTTCCGAACTCAACGTCACACCCATCTGCTTAGGAACGATGACCTTTGGTGAGCAAGTGTCGGAGTCAGTCGCACACGATGTGATCAGTTGTGCGGTCGAGCGTGGTATCAATTTCATTGACACTGCTGAAATGTATGCTGTCCCTGCGCGCAAAGAAACTTTTGGTGCCACAGAAACCATCATTGGTCACTGGTTTGAGCGTCATCCTGGTATGCGACAAAAACTTGTTTTGGCCTCCAAAGTGGCGGGTCCATCGAGGGGCATGCCTTGGATCCGTGAAGGCTCTGGGATGACTGCGCAAGATATCTTGAATGCATGTGATGCCAGTCTGAAGCGTCTTAAAACTGATGTGATTGACCTCTACCAAATCCATTGGCCTGAGCGCCATGTGCCTTCCTTTGGCGTCATGTATTTTGACCCTTCAAAAGATGCCATCGAAACGTCTTTGCATGAACAACTGTTGGCCCTTGGTCAATTGGTCAAGGCCGGTAAGGTCAGGTACATCGGTTTGTCCAATGAAACGCCTTATGGCATTCACGAATTCGTTCGCTTGGCCGAACAACATGGGCTACCCCGAATTGTCAGTGTTCAAAATCCATACTGCCTAACCAATCGAACATTTGACAATGCGATGGATGAAACATGCCACCGTCTGAATGTTTCTTTGTTGGCTTATTCACCCTTGGCCTTTGGTGCATTGACCGGTAAATACGACATATCAGGATTTACCGGCGAGGGTGCACCCACCCAAGCTAGGATCGCTCAGTTTGAAACGGTTAGAAAACAACGTTGGGGCAGAGAAAGTTCTTTGACGGCGGCTCGCCTTTACAATCAATTGGCCAGAGACAATGGCATGACCCCAACTCAAATGGCTTTGGCGTTTTGCTATACACGCTGGTCGGTTGCCAGCACCATCATTGGTGTGACGTCAGTTGCGCAACTCGAAGAAAATATCAAAGCTTGGGGGACTCAGTTGTCAACTGACGTATTGGCTCAAATTGATGCGATCCGTTTGGTGCACCGCGATCCAGCCACTTGATTTTCATGAGAAGTATCCATGCTTGAAAACTTGATTCATTTTTTGACGCAGCCTTTGGCGGTCATTGTGCTGTCGTATTTGTTGGGTTCACTGAGCTTTGCTGTCATCGTCAGCCGATTCATGGGGCTTTCTGATCCGCGCTCTTATGGCAGCAAAAATCCGGGTGCCACCAATGTTTTGCGTTCGGGTAATAAAAAAGCGGCGGTCTTGACTTTGTTGTTTGATGCCGTCAAGGGATGGGTGCCCGTGGTTTGGGTGTTGCACCATGGCGCACCTTTTGGGTTGAGCGAAGGGACCGCTGCGGCGGCTGGTTTGGCTGCTTTTTTAGGCCATCTCTACCCCGTCTTCTTTAGGTTCCAAGGTGGCAAAGGCGTTGCAACTGCCCTGGGTGTCTTGATGGGCGTGTCGCCCCTTTTGGGTCTGTTAGTGGCATTGACGTGGCTAGGCGTTGCGTGGTTTTTCCGATACTCCTCGCTGGCTGCGTTGTTGGCGGCAATCTTGGCGCCGGTTTATTACGCTTTGTTGGGCGATGTGCTTTGGTGGAATTTCAATGGCGCGATTTTGGCCCTCTTGTGTGTGATGGGTGTCTTGTTGGTTTGGCGACATCGGGACAATGTGAACCGTTTGATTGCGGGCACAGAATCCAAATTGGGCGCGAAGAAAAATTAAATGACAGCGGTCATGAGCAGAAAAAAAGCGCCTTGGAAGGCGCTTTTTTTTAGTCTCTGAAGTTGTTGAAACTGATAGGAATTTCAGTGATGTCTTTGCGCAGCAACGCCATGGCGGCCTGTAAGTCATCGCGCTTGGCACCAGTCACTCGCACTGCATCGCCTTGAATAGAAGCTTGTACTTTGAGCTTGCTTTCTTTGAGTACTTTTTGAATTTTCTTGCTGTCTTCTGTGGCAATGCCGTTGCGGACTTTCAAAACTTGTTTGACTTTGTCGCCGCCCATTTTTTGGACATCACCCTTGTCGAGAAAGCGAACATCGACCCCGCGCTTGGCCATCTTGTTGAGCAAGACTTCGTCAATTTGGGTGAGTTGAAAATCAGCATCTCCAAACAAGGTAATTTCTTTGTCCTTGAGTTCAATGGCGGCTGAGGTGCCTTTGAAGTCAAAGCGGGTGGCAATTTCTTTGGCGGTGGTATCGACCGCATTTTTTACTTCAACCAAGTTGGGTTCGCAAACAGTGTCAAAAGATGGCATGGGATTCAATAATCAAGTAAGAGAATGCGACAATTCTCCCATGAACGTGACTCATAACGTACCCCTTCAACCCTACAACAGCTTTGGCATTGTGGCCAAAGCCTATTCTTTGCTGCAAATTTGCACAGAGGCCGACGCTGTCGCAGCGCAGCAGCGCTTGAAAAACCACCCAGAAGGGCACTGTGTGTTGGGCGGGGGAAGCAACATTGTCTTGACCGGGGATGTCAAACCGCTCGTTCTCAAAATGGAAATTTTGGGTAAGCGATTGGTGGCAGAAACAGACAAGGCCTGGATTGTGGAGGCTGGTGCCGGTGAAAATTGGCATGAATTGGTGACTTGGACATTGCAACAAGGCTGGCCAGGGCTTGAAAATTTGGCCCTCATTCCAGGTTCGGTCGGAGCCTCACCCGTCCAAAACATTGGCGCATATGGCGTTGAATTGCAAGACAGATTTGAATCCCTAGACGCCCTCGATTTGCTCACGGGGCAGATCTTTACCTTGAACGCAGCCCAGTGTGCCTTTGGCTACCGTGACTCTGTGTTCAAACACACCAGCAGTGGTCCCAATGGCATCGGCTTGTCAGGGCGTGCGCTTATTTTGCGGGTTCGTTTTCATTTGCCCAAAAACTGGAAGCCGGTTTTGGGCTACTTAGATTTGGAAAAAAAGATGGCCGAGACGGGGATCTCTCACCCGACAGCACTTCAAATTTGTGATTGGGTCTGCAGCATCCGGCGAAACAAACTGCCCGATCCCAAAGTTTTGGGCAACGCGGGGAGCTTTTTTAAAAACCCCACTGTCACCCCTGAGCAGTGTGCTGACATCATTGCGCGGGATCCCAAGGTGGTTCACTATCCCATGCCCGATGGCAGCATCAAACTGGCCGCTGGTTGGCTCATTGATGCTTGCGGTTGGAAGGGTAAAAGTGTGGGGAATGCCGCTGTGTACGAAAAACAAGCCTTGGTATTGGTCAACCGAGGCGGCGCAACAGGCGGGGAAGTGGTGACACTGGCCAAAGCCATCCAAACCAGTGTCTACGAGCGGTTCGGAATTCGTCTTGAACCCGAACCGGTCGTGATTTAGAACTTATTGACCACCTTCAAGTTTGAGCATTTCAGCGCCTTCGCCCAAAGACAGTAAACCTGTTTGTGCATAGATGCCAAGTTTGGCGCGGGTGTCCACAATGTCCAAATTGCGCATGGTGAGTTGGCCAATGCGGTCCAAGGGGGTGAAGGTGGATTCACCTTTTTCCATCGTCAAACGCTCTGGGTGGTAGGTAAGGTTGGGCGATGTGGTGTTCAAAATGGAATAGTCATTACCACGGCGCAGCTCGATGGTCACTTCGCCAGTGACAGCCCTCGCAACCCAACGTTGAGCGGTTTCACGCAACATCAAGGCTTGTGAATCGAACCAACGACCTTGGTACAACAAGCGACCCAGTTTGCGGCCGTTGTCGCGGTATTGTTCGATGGTGTCTTCGTTGTGAATGCCCGTGATCAATCGCTCGTATGCAATGAACAACAAAGCCAGTCCTGGTGCTTCGTAAATACCGCGGCTCTTGGCTTCGATGATGCGGTTTTCGATTTGATCGCTCATGCCCAAGCCATGTCGGCCACCAATGCGGTTGGCTTCCAAAATGAGTTCAACCGGATCGGCATAACTCACGCCATTCAGCGCCACGGGTTGACCTTCTTCAAAGCGCACGGTGACCTCTTCGTGCTTGACCACGCAGTCTTCGCGCCAGAAGGGGACGCCCATGATGGGCTGCACAATTTTCATCCCACTGTTGAGATGCTCGAGGTCTTTGGCTTCGTGGGTGGCACCCAACATGTTGGAGTCGGTGGAGTAGGCTTTCTCGGCCGACATCTTGTACCCAAAGCCGTGTTGCGTCATGAATGCGGACATTTCTGCGCGACCACCCAACTCGTCAATGAACAACTGGTCAAGCCAAGGCTTGTAAATTTTGAGGGAAGGGTTGGTGAGCAGGCCGTAGCGGTAGAAGCGCTCAATGTCATTGCCCTTGAAGGTGCTGCCATCCCCCCAGATGTTGACGTCGTCTTCCTTCATGGCGGCCACCAACATGGTGCCTGTGACAGCTCGGCCAATGGGCGTCGTGTTGAAGTAAGTCACCCCAGCAGTAGAAATGTGAAAGGCACCGCACTGCAAAGCGGCAATGCCCTCGTGTGCCAATTGCTTGCGGCAGTCGATCAAGCGGGCTTGCTCTGCACCGTATTCTTTGGCTTTGCGAGGAATTTCCTCGTAGTCGGGCTCGTCGGGTTGCCCTAAATTGGCGGTGTAAGCGTAAGGCACGGCGCCTTTTTGACGCATCCACAATAGCGCTGCGCTGGTGTCGAGGCCGCCAGAGAAAGCAATGCCAACTTTTTGGCCAGTGGGAATGTGTTGAAGAATGGTTGCCATAGAATTGCTTTCAAATACGATTTAGATCAACCAAAGTGGCAAACGTAGTGGTATGTCTCGGTGACACGAATGTCAAAGCTTGAATTGCCAGGGATGCTGAACTTCTCGCCTGCTTTGGACATTAGCCAATCATTGCTGCCCTTGAGTTTGTACTCGCAAGAGCCGCCTACGCACTCCATGATCTCGGGTGCGCCAGTATTGAATGTCAAGGTAGAGGGGAGCACCACACCGACCGATTTTTTGGTGCCGTCCGCCAGCGTGATGCTGTGGCTAACGCATTTGCCTTCGAAGTAAACGTTGGCTTGGGTGGTGACAGAAACGTTGTCAAATTTTTCGGTGGTCATGGGTAAAGTGTCCTGGCCACTGAGGCGTGGCATTTAAGTTTGCACAAAACCCAAGATTTTAGGTCATTGCAGACCCTGTTTTAGCGCCAATGACGATGGCGGGGGGCGGCACCGATGTCCAAATTGACATGGGTGAACACAGGATAGGGGGCGTAGCCGTAGGGGCGATAGGATGCGCGATTGACATAAATGGTTTGAGGCGCAGCGGAGATCACTTGCTGAGTGACGATGGGCGCCATGGAGGTTTCAGCCATGGCTGTGACTGTGACTACACCTTCACGACCAGGGGTTTCTGCGGGAGCTGCGCTAATGGGCGTAATTTGAAGTTTGATGGTGGGGCCGGGGTCTTTGGGCAGCTGGACGGTGTACTGTTTGCCAGCAAATTCATACACCACGTTGTAACCCAT
>JBIKJX010000047.1:0-9356 GCA_044360785.1 Limnohabitans sp. | reverse complement strand
CCACACATGCAAGGTGCGCATGCGGGTCACGGCGGTCAAGGCATGATGAACGATGCAAAACGGGAATCACGTCGTGCAGAGCGTCATCAAAAGCACTTAAATGAAATGAAAGTCTTTCTTCAACTGCAACCTGCGCAAGAAACTGCTTGGAATTCATTTGAAACGGCTATGAAGTCGCCTATGAAAAGACCTGTCAAACCCAGCCTCGCAGACATTGAAAAAATGTCGACGCCAGAAAGAATCGACAAAATGATGGCTTTTAAAGCAGAGCGTGATGCAGAAATAACAAAACGCATGAATGCCAGTAAAACTTTCTATGCAACATTGACACCTGCACAGCAAAAAGTCTTTGATACGCATACGCAAAAGTTTTTAACACGTCCCGCTGGACCCCATGGAAAAATGCATCCATGATGAATCATTCGATATTTCAATTCCTTGTCAAGTAACAACTTTGTGGAAAATTAAAGGATAACTGACAAGTTATCCACAGATATTTTTAAATTCAAAACTTGTTAACTTTTCAGATACACCTCAGATGCAGGACCTTGCACATCCTTCAAAAGTATCTAATGAGTTGATCTATAAAGAAAAAAGAGACTTGTCCACAGAACAAGTCTCTCCTTATCTACTACTACTATGTATTAATCTATATAAAAGAAGAATACAAAGACAAAGTCAAAGCAAAAAACTAAATTGATTTTCTAAACAAATCCAAATTGTTTTGCCACTGAAGCATGGCAGCTTCAATGTGCCTTTCTTTCACATGACCAAAGCCTTTGATTTGTTCTGGTACCTTAGCCACATTGACAGCCAATGCATGATTTTGAGCATTCAATGAAACAAGCAATTCTTCAACAGCATCTTTGTATTCTTGAATCAAAGCACGTTCTGTTTGTCGTTCTTCGGTACGTCCGAATAAGTCAAAACTTGTACCCCTTAAAAATTTCAGTTGAGACAAAGCTTTGAATACCAAGAGCATGTAAGGGCTCATTTTTTGTTTGATCAGCTGGCCCTTCTCGTTGCGTTTTGCCAGCAAAGGTGGGGCTAGGTGATAGAAAACCTTGAAATCACCCTCAAACTGGCTTTTAACGCGTTCTAGGAACTGTTTATCGGTGTGAAGTCGAGCCACTTCATATTCATCTTTGTAAGCCATCAATTTGAACAATTGTTTGGCTACTGTTTCCGTCAGGCTGGTTTGTCCTATCAAAGACTCTTTGGCTTTGACTTTCAATATAAAGTTTTCATACGATTGCGCATATTCTGTGTTTTGATAGTCAGTTAAAAAAGCCATTCTGTGGGCAATCAGATCATCAAGTGATGTGCGCTTTTTAAACGCAATAACTTGTGCGGGAGAAGTCAGCGCTTCCAAAGCAGGCATTTGATGCGCAGCGTGGCGACCCCATTCAAACGCAGCCAAGTTATTTGCAACAGCAACCTCATTGAGTTCAATGGCACGTTGCAGTGCTTCTAAACTGAGTGGTACCCAACCCTTTTGCCAGGCATAACCCAAAATCATGGGATTGATGTAGATGGTGTCACCCATCAAAAGTGTAGAAAGTTTGTCAGCATCAAAACTTGCCAAACCTTCCAAGCCAACGGCATTGGTAATCTCTGCAGCACAACTGTCAGCAGGATTGAGCCATTGGGTGTTTTTGACAAAAGCAGCAGTTGGCGTACTGTGAGAATTTAAGGCTACGTGCGTTCTGCCTTGTAACATGCGAGAGAGAGTTTCTTTGCCAGCACTCACAATGGGATCACATCCCAAAATTAAATCTGCTGCTGCCATGCTGACACGTGTAGTCTGAATTTGATCTTGCTGGGACGCCAATAAGACATGGCTCCATGTTGCACCGCCCTTTTGTGCCAAACCAGCAGAATCTTGTGTCACAACACCCAAACCATCGAGGTGAGCTGCCATGCCTAACAACTGACCAATGGTGATGACGCCTGTGCCACCGACACCGGCAACAACAATGCCGTAAGCACCTGATTGAGACAAATTCGGCAACACAGGTCGCGGCAATGATGGCAGCTGTGTTGAATCAAACTTTTGAAGCTTGGATTTTTTCTTCAGTTGCCCGCCTTCAACAGTGATGAAACTGGGGCAGAAACCTTTTAGACAACTGGTATCTTTATTACAAGTATTTTGATTGATGGTTCGTTTACGGCCTAGCTCTGTCTCTAGTGGTTCGATCGATAAACAGTTTGATTGAACACCACAATCACCACAACCTTCACAAACCAATTCATTGATCATCACGCGAACTGCAGGATCAACCATGGTGCCGCGCTTTCGGCGACGCCTTTTTTCAGTGGCACAGGTTTGGTCATAAATGATGACAGTACAACCCTTGATTTCGCGTAACTGTCGTTGGATGGCATCCAATTCATCGCGGTGATGAACCATGACACCTTCCGCCAATGCAACACCGTTGTATTTTTCAGGTTCATCCGTGACAACTTTAATCACAACTGCGCCTTCAGCACGCATGCTTTGTGCAATTTGAACCACGCTGTGACCTTCGGCACGTTCACCAACACGCTGACCTCCAGTCATGGCGACAGCATCGTTGTACAAAATTTTGTAAGTGATGTTGACGCCAGCGGCAATGCTTTGTCGAATGGCCAAAATGCCACTGTGAAAATAAGTGCCATCACCAATGTTGGCAAACACGTGATTTTCGTGACTGAAATGTTGTTGCCCAATCCAAGGCGTGCCCTCACCGCCCATTTGTGTAAAACCGGTCGTGCTACGGTCCATCCACAAACTCATAAAGTGGCAACCAATGCCCGCCATCGCACGTGAACCATCGGGCACTTTGGTGCTGGTGTTGTGAGGACAGCCTGAACAAAACCAAGGCATACGGTCTGCTGCAGGATTCAAAACCAAACTATTTTGGGCACGCTCTTTGGCTTCAATGATGCCAATTTGTGCGTCCATTTTGGCAACAACATCGGCGGGTAGATTCAATGTTTGAAGCCGCTTGGCAAGTGCCTTCGCGATCAAACTGGGCGTGAGGTCAGCATTGGCGCGCAGCAGCCGATGAGAAATGGGATTGGGCATGGACCATTCGCCACCGGAATCGTCACTGTCCAATTCATCAAATTTACCCACAATGCGGGGACGCAAATGATCAGGCCAGTTGTACAGCTCTTCTTTCAGTTGGTACTCAATGATTTGGCGCTTTTCTTCGACGACCAAAATTTCTTTCAAACCCTTTGCAAATTCTCTGGTAGTTTGCGCTTCTAAAGGCCACACCACAGAAACCTTGTGTACCCGAATGCCCAAACGTTGACATGTGGGAATGTCCAAACCCAAATCAAGCAAGGCTTGTCGTGTGTCGTTGTAAGCTTTGCCGCTGGCCATGATGCCGAAACGGTCGTTGGGTCCTTCAATGACGTTGTGGTTCAATTTGTTGGCGCGGATGTAGGCCAACGCCGCATACCACTTGTAATCGAACAGCCGAGCCTCTTGGTCCAACGCAGAATCTGGCCATCGAATGTGAACACCACCAGGCGGCATCTCAAACTCTGGCAAAACAATTTTGACTCGGCTGGCCTCAATGTCGACGGTGGCACTCGACTCCACAATTTCTTGAATGGTTTTCATGCCAGACCAAACGCCAGCAAAGCGGCTTAAGGCAATCGCATGAACGCCCAAATCTAAAACTTCTTGAACGGAAGCAGGAAAGAAAACCGGCAGGCCGCACGCTTTAAAAATGTGATCACTTTGATGGGCGGCCGTAGAGCTTTTTGCCACATGGTCATCACCTGCAACAGCCAAAACACCGCCCCATGGGGTGGTACCAGCCATGTTGGCGTGTTTAAAAACATCAGAACAACGATCGACGCCGGGGCCTTTGCCATACCAAATGCCAAAGACGCCATCAAATTTGGCGCTACCGGGTGGTGCAAAGCCCATTTGTTGGGTCCCCCACAAAGCCGTTGCTGCCAACTCTTCATTCACGCCAGGTTGAAAAACAATGTTGTGTTTTTCGAGATAAGGCTTGGCTTTCCAGAGAGCTTGGTCGTAACCACCGAGAGGTGAGCCCCTGTAGCCGCTGATTAACGCAGCTGTTTTTTTGCCAGCCAAAGCATCGCGCTCTTGTTGCAGCATGGGCAAGCGAACCAAGGCTTGAACCCCGCTCATAAAGGCCATGCCGTGCTGCAGGGTGTATTTGTCATCTAGCGTGACTTGGGCCAGCGCTTCGCGCAGGTGTTCAGGCAAGGGAGCGTTCATGGAAACCCACTTTCTAAAGCTTTGGCCTGCAGTGTAGAACGACTGCGCTTAGCGTGGAAGCAAAACCCACATTTTCATGTCTTGTTTGAGACGCCCAGCCAACTCACCTGCAGCCTGGCCAGAGCCTACGTAATAGTCGGCACGGACGGCGCCCAAAATGGCGCTGCCAGTATCTTGCGCAATCACCATCCGATTCAGCTGGGTTTGAGGGCCGTTGCTTGAAAGCCAAACAGGCATCCCATAGGGAATGCTACCAGGATCAACCGCGATGGACCTGCCCGGCGTTAATGGCACGCCCTGTGCGCCTTTGGGTCCTAATTGCGCGTCATTTCCAACAAGCGCCTCTTCTTTAAAAAAGATGTAACGCGGGTTTTTGGACAGTAACTCAGTGGTTCTACGTGGGTTTTGGGCAAGCCAATTCTTAATACCCGGCCAAGTCGCGTCTTTGGTTAAGTTTTGATCTAACAGCCAGCGGCCAATGCTTTGATAGGGATGGTCGTTGGTTCCAGCAAACGCCAATCTAATTTGTCGGCGCGACCCATCTGCCTGTGTCACCCAAAGGCGACCAGAGCCTTGGATGTGCAAAATCATGGCATCGACGGGGTCGGCAATGTAGGCAATCTCTTTGCCCTTTAAAGCCGACTGTGCGGCTGGCAATTTGAGAATTTCCTCCCTCGTAAACCAAGGTGATTTACTTTTTAATTGAGCGGGTGCGCTATAAAGTGGCACCTCAAAGCCAGGTTTGGCAATGCGCGAGGCTTCAAAAATTGGCTCGTAATAGGCGGTTAACAAACCATTGGATGGTGAAGCGCTGCTGGTCAGAGTTTCAACGCGATACGGCAAAAAGTTTTTGATCAGCCACTCTCTTTGAACAGAAGAGGTTTGCCCGTTCAATTGCTGTACATCCGCGCAAAGTCTTTTGTGGGCCGTTGTGCTGCGAGTGCAACTTTGTAGCCACGCGGCCCAAGCCTCATTCAAATTGTCGCTTGTGAGGCCAGGAAGATCGTTCCAAGAAGCCAAGACCCATTTGCTTTTTGGGTTGAGAAAACTGGGGATGTTTGGGGCGGACGCGCTGGGCGCAGAAGGGGCGACCACCGGTTCCGGTGGGAGGGTTGCCGGTGGTGTTGGGGGTCGCGAGCCGCAGGCGACCAAGAAAAGGGGCAGGCTTAAAAACAAGCGCCTTAAAATGAATGAACCTAGGAGCGTTTTCATGGGATTGATTTTGTTAGAGGCGTTGCTAGCACTGTTGCTGCTGCTGCTGATCGTATGGTGGACCATGTTTTCTGGGCGAAAAAAAGGTGAGCTAGTGACAAAGGAAGAAGACACATCTAGCAAACAAAAAGACGCAGAAGGTTCATAAGCCAACGCCGTCGAAAGGCTTAGACCTCACGCAACAAGTTGGCCAACTCAACCGCCGACTTCACGTTCATTTTTTCAAAAACACGTGCGCGGTGAACTTCCACGGTTCGAACACTGATGTCGAGTTGATCGGCAATTAATTTATTGGGCAGGCCCTCTACAACCAGTCTAAGCACATCGTTCTCGCGCTCGGTCAGCTCTGCCAAACGCGACGCTACACCGGCGCTCATGGCTTGCGAAGCTAGGCGTTGGCTGGAAAGCATCAAGGCTTGTTCAATGCGGTCAACCAATGCGTTGTCAGAAAAGGGCTTTTCACAAAAATCAAAAGCACCTCGCTTGACGCTGTCGACGGCGGTGGGTACATCGGCGTGGCCAGTTAAGAAAATAACAGGCCAGGCCGTCGCCAAACCATTTGCCAAAAGTGTTTCAAACAAGGCCAAACCGCTTTGCCCGGGCATGCGAACATCCAACAGAATGCAACCCGCTTGCTTGGGCTTGGGTGCATTGGCATCGGGAAATTTATTTTTGAGCATGAGAGAAAATGCTTCTGCACTTTCAAACGACTCGCTCAACACATGCCGCGAACGAAGCAACCACGCCATGGCATCGCGCACGCTGGCATCGTCGTCGACGATATAGACACAGGCGTTCAGGATGGGTTGCATGCCGAATTCTAAAATGCCTTAGGCTTGGGTGGGAAGCGTAAAGCGAAACAAAGTACCGCGAGGTAAAAACGGTTCAAATGACAAGTGGCCACCGTGTTGCTCAACAACCGTTCGGCACAAACTTAAACCCAAGCCCATGCCTTCAGATTTGGTTGTAAAAAATGGCGTGAACAAATGCTGAGCAACTTCCTCAGAAATGCCAATGCCCTCGTCAATCACTTCAAATGCTATCCAATCTTGAGCGCCATGGGTGGCCGCAGCTTTGACATGGATGGTTAAAACGCGATTCAAACAAGAGGGGTGATCCATCGCTTGCATGCCATTGCGCGCAAGATTCAAGAGAACCTGCTCAACCATGGTTCGATCACAAATGACATTCCTCAGAAAGTCATCAATTTGAACATCCAAACGAACATGAAGTTTGCGAGCCTGCAATTGAACCAGCGGCAGCACGGCATCGATGATGGCGCTTGGACGAACTGATTCCCGAGCTTGGTCCCTGCGGCGTACAAAGTCGTGAACACTGTTAATCACTTTGCCTGCCCGATTGGCTTGCGCTGCAATTCTTTCAAGCGCCATCTGCAGGTCGTTCAAATTTGAAGGACCAGATTGACTGGGCGAGCGTTGTTGTTGACCAATCAAATTCAAAGAGCCTGTGGCATAGCTAGAAATGGCGGCCAAGGGTTGGTTTAATTCGTGACTTAACAACGAGGCCATTTCACCCACCGTTGCCAATCTGGCGGTGGCTTGAAGCCTTTCTTGACTGGTTCGAGACATTTCTTCGACGCGGCGTTGTTCACTGATGTCTAGAAATGCACTCATCCATCCAGTTTGTTTGCCAACTGCATTGATCAGTGGCGCTTCAAAAATAAGCACCGGAAAACGAGACCCGTCTTGTCTGACGAAAACAGATTCAAAGCCCTCACGAGGCGGCGCATTGCCAGCCAAGCGAACGGCTTGTCGGCGCTGATACTCCCCCACCATTTCGGTTGGCCAATACGGCATGGGTGCGGAAGCGCCAAGCAATTGCTCCGCGGAAAAACCAACCATCTGACAGAACGCAGGATTCACATAAGTGATTCGACCTTGCAAATCACGCGCACGCAAACCCGTGACCAGCGAGTCTTCCATGGCTTTTCTAAATGCCAAAGCATCGGCCAAGTCTTGCTCGGCTTTCAAACGCCTGCGCGAGTCTTTCACCAACAAGACCAAAACCGAAACCAATGCAATTGACATGGCTGTAACCAGGGCTGGCAGGACATTGGGAAAAAGATCGGGTCCTGCACGGCGACCATCCATGCGGAGCACCAGGGTGTTACCCGGTAAGTCCATCAATTGGGTTGCTGTGAAAAGACGTTTGCTTCTTGGCAATGTGCCGTGGACAGCCAACCGTGTACCGTCGGGTTCAATGAACGATATTTCATTTCTGCGGCCATAAGTTTCTGAAAGCTGTGACGATAGGATGTCTTGCAGGTTGTACGTTAAAACGGTGTATCCAATGCTTGCGCCGTGTTCAATCATGGGCAGGCACATCTCCATGACTTCAAAACCAAGCCCATTCGATTGCGGCACAAAATAGGTTCGAGAATAGGCGGGCCCATTCAAGCGTTTGGCACGAAGACAGGTTTGAATAATTTCTGTTTGCTCGTTCTGACGCGTCATGCCATCAAACAGAGGCTCTCGAAAAGGCGAGATGACAAAATCAAGCACGGCGCCTTGAAGGTCTCTTTTTTCAACGCGCAACCATTCGCGGTTTTGGCTCAACAAACTTTCGGCTTCCGTGCGCCAATTTTTGGTGCTCAGAGATTTGGCGTTCAAGCTTTGCAAGGCCATGGCGTGACTCGTCAAACTGCGCCGGATGTCAACGACCGCATTGACGGTATCGCTTTCCAGTTCGGCTTGGTATTGGCTGGCCTCATAACGGCCTGCTAGCCAAACCAATGTCACCAACACGGCCAGAACCAATGCGACCAGTGCAAACCACAAAGAAATACGGCGGTCTGTGAACGAGCGGGTGGCAGATTTAAAGAACGACCAAATGGCATTCAAGAAGGATTGCAAAGCTTGGCTTGGTTGCTTCATGCCAGCACCTTCGAGCAGGCCTTAAGGCGCACTGCCGCTCACCTTGGTCACCTTGGGGTCGGCCCAAGTGCCATCGATCATGAACTCTTGTGTGTTCACACGCAACAGCGGTTGCTTGAGCACCAATTGCGCAATGAAGGTGCTCAGACCAATGGCGGGATTGAGTGCCAAACCCGCCAATAAAGAGGCGGTTCCTGGATCAACCTCGGGCAGAATGAGGACGCGCAAATTTTGACTTTCACGCGCGATGTCAGAGGTTCCCTCCATCTGAACCACGGCATTGACACCCTTCATTTGCAAGTTTTGCGTACTCGCAATGCCCTGTTGAATGTTGACATCACCGCGAATCGAGTCGAATGCAAACCCCGCACTGAAAACATCTCTGAAATCAAGCAACAAGCGGCGCGGCAGGGCTTGCAAACTGAGCACCCCCAGAAGTTTTGCAACACCCGGCTCTGCTTGTAAAAATTGTCCACGACCGATGTTGACATTGAAGCGTCCAGTGAGGCTAGGGTAATGAAGCGTCAAAGGAGAGCCCTGCCAATTGACTTGGCCCTCTAATTTGCCGCCACCACCTTTTAAGGCATCTTTGGTGCCGAGTCGGTTGAGCAATTCACCTGCGTCAGAAATGTCCAATTTGAAATTCATGTCGGTATTGGCTTTCTGAGTCCCTTCACGGGAAGTCACCCATTTGCCGCTGGCTTTGAAGCTGGCTTCTGGCACCGTGATATTCAGTTTGTTCAGGCGCCATTCACGACCAGCGGTGGACCTGGGTGTGGCGGACTCTGTATTGACCGCATCAATTTCAACACGCCCTAATTTTTTACCACGCAGTTCCAGTTCTTCTACCACAATGTCCAGAGCGGGGATAGAAACGGGAGAGTCTTCCAACAAAGACTCAACGGCTTGATCGGCTGTGGGTTGGAGGCTTAGTCGGCTTAAGCGGGCATAAATTCGAGCAGTGTTTTGTGGGCTTGGCTGTCTGTATTCCAAATAACCATTCAATT
>JBIKJX010000392.1:0-2501 GCA_044360785.1 Limnohabitans sp. | reverse complement strand
AAGGGTGCTACCTTGGTGGGCAGTGGTCCTGAGTGTTTGAAGCATGTCAGCATGATTGGCAACGACATGCGCCTCGACACAGGCGTGGGCGTGTGTGGCAAAGAGGGGCAAAGCGTGCCGGTGGGCGTGGGACAACCTACGTTGCGCATTGAAGGCCTGACGGTTGGCGGCACGGCTTAAGTCTGGCCAGAAGTATTGGCTTGTCAGAAAACCTTCAAAAACATGTGCTACATTTCAAACCTATGAACCAGCGCTTCAGCTTTTTTAGCTTTTATTTTGCATTCTCAGTCCTAGGCGGACGAGAGGCCAGCGCATAAGTCACTGAACCCCTCTACCAACCGCCGGACTCAACACCCGGCGGTTTTTTTTATTCCAGACTTTTTCAAATTTCAATTTGCAGACAGGAGCACACGATGAATACCAAAGCCAAAGCCAGTTCGGAGCCTCGCTATGCAAACCCATTGGACCGCATGGGGCAGACCGATGACGAACGTATCAAGGACATCACCGTGTTGCCACCGCCCGAACATTTGATGCGATTTTTCCCCATCACGGGAACGGCTGTGGAATCTCTGATTTCTCAGACGCGTCGCAAAATTCACAACATCATGGCTGGCAAAGACGACCGCTTGCTGGTCGTCATTGGCCCATGCTCTATTCATGATCCTGCTGCCGCACTGGATTACGCACGTCGCCTCAAGCCCTTGCGTGATAAATACCAAGGTACTTTAGAAATTGTCATGCGGGTGTACTTTGAAAAACCCCGAACCACCGTGGGCTGGAAAGGGTTGATCAACGATCCGTACTTGGACGAGAGCTATCGCATCGACGAGGGACTGCGCATTGCGCGTCAACTCTTGATTGAAATCAATCGGCAAGGCTTGCCTGCGGGCAGTGAGTTCTTGGACGTGATTTCACCCCAGTACATTGGTGACCTCATCAGCTGGGGGGCCATTGGTGCGCGTACCACTGAAAGCCAAGTTCACCGAGAACTGGCTTCTGGTTTGTCAGCGCCGATTGGTTTCAAAAACGGCACCGATGGCAATATCAAAATTGCCACCGATGCCATTCAAGCAGCAGCGCGCGGCCACCACTTTTTGTCGGTCCACAAGAACGGCCAGGTGGCCATTGTGCAAACTCAAGGCAATCCCGATTGCCACGTGATTTTGCGTGGCGGCAAGGCTCCCAACTATGACGAAGAGAGCGTCAACGCAGCTTGCAACGACTTGACGGCTTCCAAACTTCCTCCCAGCTTGATGGTGGACTGCAGTCACGCCAACAGCAGCAAGCAACATGAGCGGCAAATCAATGTGACGCAAGACATTGCAGCTCAAATTAGCAAGGGCTCACGTCAAATTTTTGGGGTGATGGTGGAAAGCCACATTGAAGCGGGCACACAAAAATTCACGCCGGGTAAGGACGATGTGAATACTTTGAAATATGCGCAAAGCATTACCGATGCCTGCATTGGTTGGGCTGACAGTGAGAAGGTCTTGGCCATCTTGGCCAAAGCCGTTGAGACGCGTCGTCAAAAATAAATCAGCGCTGTTTCAAGGCATTCAACAATTGATCGTGAATGCCTCCGAAACCGCCATTGCTCATGCACAGCAAGTGATCTCCCGCTTTGGCGTGTGTCATCACTTGTTTCACCAATTCATCGATGTTGGCGGCCACCAGGGCCTTTGAGCCCATGGCTGCCAGAGCCTCATGGGCATTCCAGTCGAGGCCGCCACTGTGGCAGAAAGACAGGTCGGCTTGTTCAAGGCTCCAGGGAAGCTGTGACTTCATGGTGCCCAATTTCATGGTGTTGCTGCGTGGCTCGAAGATGGCCAAGATGCGTTGTTCTGTGCCAATTTGACGGCGCAAACCATCCAGGGTGGTTCGAATGGCTGTTGGGTGATGGGCAAAGTCGTCATAAACCGTCACACCCGCCACGGTGCCTCGCACTTCCATGCGCCGCTTGACGTTTTGAAAACTTGAAAGCGCCTGGGCAGCAACTTGCGGTGAAACGCCCACATGGTCGGCGGCGGCGATGGCGGCCAAAGCATTGAGCTGGTTGTGAACGCCACCGATGGCCCAGTTCACGTGGGCGACTTTTTTGCCTTGTTGAACGACATCAAAATCGTGGGGGTTGCCTTCAGCGCTGAAGTCGCTGACGGCGGCGCCGAAAGTTCTGACTTCACTCCAGCAACCTTGATTCAAGACGCGGGTCAAACTCTCTTCGAGCCCATTCACCACCAAGCGGCCTCGACCTGGCACCGTCCGCACCAAGTGATGGAATTGTTTTTCGATGGTTTTCAAGTCTTCAAAAATGTCGGCGTGGTCAAACTCGAGGTTGTTCAAAATGGCTGTGCGTGGTCTGTAATGAACAAACTTGCTGCGCTTGTCAAAAAAGGCGGTGTCGTATTCATCGGCTTCAATCACAAAGTAGTTTCGGGCATGGCCTGATACGACATCCCCCAAACGCGCTGACACACCAAAATTGAGGGGCACGCCGCCCA